>JAIOSY010000103.1 GCA_021107375.1 Sulfurimonas sp. | reverse complement strand
ATATAGCAATGATAAAGAAGAAAAAAGAGAAAAAAATCTATCCAATGGGTAAAAAAATATTTACTAAAATGTGTAATCAAGATATAGATCCAAATGATTATATAGAGATAAATGAATTAAAGTCAGCTATAAAAAATGAAAAACTATGTCGTCCTCTTAAAGAAAAACAACTTCAGGCACTGTCTCTGTATCTATGGGAAGTAAAAAGATTTGGTGATTTAGGTAAGATTGAAGGTACTGTAAAGGTTGAAAAGCATGAAAAATGTCCTGTATGTGGAATGTTTACTTATAAATATCCAAGATGGGCTGCACAAATTTTTTATAAACATGATAATCATGAGCATCACTATTCATTTGATGGTGTAAAAGATATGATGAAGTTTTACTTTGACCCAATGGCTTGGGGAAATTATAAGACATCAACAAGAGAAAATATTATAAATATGTTAGTAACTGACTACTATTCTCAAAAAGCGATTGATGCAAGAACAGCTTATTATGTTATAGGCAGTGATATTTATGGACCTATGGGGAATGAACTAATTCCTTTTGAGAGTGAAGCTGATGCAAAAAGTTTTTATATGGATCATAGAGGAACAAAAATTATTCAGTTTGATAATATAAAAGAGAAAGAAGTTTATAAATTAGATGAATAAAAAAAGTTATTATCTCTCATATATATTTTTAGTTTTGTTTACTCTCATAGCAATAGAAACTCTCTATCTTATGAGTGTAAAAAGTATGAGTAGTGATTTATTAAAGAAAAAAACCGCATTTGTAGAATTAGTGGGACTTCCTGATCTTGCTATTTCAACAGAAGCAACTTATGTTAGACATAGAAGTGTGAGTGATATGTTTTCCATATATAAAGATGATGGAACTCTTAGAGAGTATTTTCCATCTACTTATGCGATTTCACATTCATATACTATGAATTTGCATAGTACAAATCCACATGCCATAAAGAAAAATAATGAAAAATAAGATAAATATTTACCTAGTTGAGTATGCAATCAATGCAATTTTAAGACAAAAATCAAAAAGTTTTTTTATAGTTTTTGTTTTTACACTTTTAACATTCTTGCTAACTTCTGTGTTTTTTATAACCAACTCTATAAGATATGAATTAGATTCTACAGTTGATACACTTCCTCAAATAATTGTACAAAAAATTAAGGCTGGAAGACACTATGATATAGATGTTGATGCAGTTGATAACATACTAGAGATTGCTGGAGTTAGTGATGCTGTTGCTAGAGTTTGGGGTTACTACTATTTTGAAAATGCTGGTGTAAACTTTAGTGTAGTTGGAATTGAACAGTATGAAAATCAGTATAAAAATAGTTTTGAAAAGATAGCTTCAAAATTTGATTTGAGTGAAATAGATGCAAAGGTATCTATGGTAGTAGGGCAGGGTGTTAAAGCAACAATGCATGATAGTTATTATAAAGAGTATTTTAACTTTATCAAGCCAGATGGAACTCTAAAAAGAGTAAATATTGCAGGTGTTTTTGAAGCTGATACACAACTTGAGTCAAATGATGTAATTGTTATGTCAAAAGATACCATTAGAGAGATTTTTGAGATAGATGAATCTAAAGCTACAGATATAGTAGTTAAAGTTGCAAATCCTGAAGAGATACCAATGATAGTATCAAAAATAAAATTAATCTATCCAGATACCAGAATAATAAGTTCTGAGGATTTAAAAGTTAGTTATCAAAATATTTTTGATTATAAAAGTGGGATTTTCTTAGCACTTTTTATAATTTCACTTTTTACATTTTTTATAATTATTTATGATAAATCAAGTGGACTTAGTAGTGAAGAAAAAAGAGAGATAGGAATTCTCAAAGCAATTGGATGGAGAGTTGATGATGTATTAAAAGAAAAATTTTATGAATCATTTATTATCTCATTTTTTGCATATACTCTTGGTGTAGGGCTTTCTTTTGCTTATGTATATATTTTTCAAGCACCAATTTTACAAAATATTTTTGTAGGTTACTCCCAGTTAAAAACAAGTTTTGAATTGCCATTTATTTTTGATTTGCAAACTCTGTTCTTGGTTTTTTTCTTAAGTGTACCTATTTATATTGCCGCAACGATAATTCCCTCTTGGAAAGTTGCAACATTAGAAGCAGATGAAGTGATTAGATAATGATAGAATTAAAAAATATATTAAAAACATACGAACTGAATAAAAATGATAAAGTTGTTGCACTTGATAATGTAAACTTAACTATAAATGAGGGTGAACTTGTTGTTTTAAAAGGTGCTAGTGGAAGTGGTAAAAGTACTATATTATCTCTTATAGCAGCTCTTTCTAAGCCTACAAGTGGTGAGGTTATAGTTGATGAGAAAAAAATATCTAAACTTCCTGATAATTTTGCTTCTGTTTATAGACGAGATAATATTGGTTTTATATTTCAAAAATACAATTTAATACCAACACTTAGTGTAAAAGAGAATATTATACTTCCATTAGTTCCTTTAAATCCACCTGCCAATGAAATTCTTGAAAAGCTTGATAAAGTTGCTCAAATGTTTAATATATCTCATAAAAAGGATGCACTTGTTAGAAATCTTTCAGGTGGTGAGCAACAGAGAGTTGCAATTGCTAGAGCTAATGTTAATGACCCTAAAATTTTGATAGCAGATGAACCTACAGCAAATCTTGACGAGAAGCTTTCTCTTAATTTTATAGAGATTTTAAGAGAATTAAAAGCACTAAATAAAACTATAGTTATAGCCACACATGATCCACTCTTTTTTGATTTAGATTTTGTTGATAGAGAGATTCAAGTGCATAATGGAAAAATTGTTTTATGATACTTACTCCTGAAGTTTTAGCTATATTGATTTTAAATGCTATATTTGCTTTTTTTGGTATTATAGCTTTTGTATTAAGTGTTAGAATATTTTTAGCTTGGGATTTAAATTCTGTTAGTCAAAGTCAATATACACTAGAAAAGCAAAGTTTTTTAACGGCTACAATTATAAAATATATTTTTGTTATAAAAGTTCCTCTATTTCTATTTTTTATTTTTACTCTTGATAAAATTTCCAATGTATTAACTGGTGCTATGTGTGCAGCAGGGGTTGTTGATGCTACGGTTTATGGAACTTATCTTTTTATGCTTAAAATTTTAAATATTTATATTTTCGCATATTGGTTAGCTCTTCATAATGAAGATATAAAACATGAAAATCAGCCATATACAAAGCTGAAATTCGGTGTTTTTGTAGTAGCCTTTTTTCTTTTTATAAGTGAGTTAATAGTTGAAGGGGTTATGTTTAGTTCCATCGATATTGACAAGATGGTAAGTTGTTGTGGAACATTGTATTCAAGTTCTGCTACTTCTGCAATATCATCGATATTTACTATAGATAATGATATTTTATTGTATATTTTTTATGGAAATTTTGCTTTTATTGTTCTTTTTTATTTTTTAAAACAAAAATATCTTTTTGCGATAAGCAATCTACTTTTTATAGTTAGTTCTATTGTTAGTCTAATAGTCTTTTTTGGAACATATATATATGAACTTCCTACTCACCATTGTCCATTTTGTTTTTTACAGAGTGATTACTATTATATTGGGTATTTAATTTATGCACTTCTTTTTATAGGAACATTTTATGGTTTAGTGACAGGTTTTGTTAGTAATTCTCAGAAAAATATAATAAAAAATTATAAAATATCAATGCTCTTTAACTTTTTAT
>JAIOSY010000135.1 GCA_021107375.1 Sulfurimonas sp. | reverse complement strand
AGGAAACCAAGCGTTAGCGTAGATGGCGGAATTACTTCCGACATCGTGATAAAAGGGAATAAAAGGTTCCATTGAATTTATAAAATAAATTAAAGGAAATAATTAATATGGCAGAGATAAAAATAGGTGTAATAACAGCAAGTGATAGAGCAAGTAAAGGGATATATGAAGATATTTCAGGTGTAGCAATTCAAGATACAATGAAAGATTATTTAACTAGTGAGTTTGAGATAGTATATAGATGTATTCCTGATGAACAAGATATACTTGAAAATACTATGAAAGAGTTATGTGATGAGGCGGGGTGTTGTTTAGTTGTTACAACTGGTGGAACGGGACCAGCTCTAAGAGATGTAACTCCTGAGGCTACAGAAAATGTATGTGAGAAGATGATGCCAGGCTTTGGTGAACTTATGCGTCAAGTAAGTTTACAATATGTTCCTACTGCAATTTTATCTCGTCAAACAGCAGGGATTAGAGGTAAAAGTTTAATTATAAATTTACCAGGAAAACCAAAATCAATCCGTGAATGTTTAGATGCAGTTTTTCCAGCTGTGCCTTACTGTATAGATTTATTAGAAGGTCCATTTATTGAGACAAATGAAGATGTTATAAAGGCTTTTAGACCAAAAGCTAAATAGAGATTCTAATCCCAACAGGGCAGTGATCTGACCCTGTTATCTCATCTAATATAAAAGCATCTTCTAAACTTTCAGCTAAATCTTCAGAGATAAAAAAATAGTCAATTCTCCAACCAACATTTTTAACTCTTGCTCCTGAGCGATAAGACCACCAACTATATCTGTCTTTTTCATTACCATTTGCATATCTAAATGTATCAATATATCCACATGCCAAGAGTTTGTCTATCCACTCTCTCTCTTGTGGTAAAAATCCTGATGTTTTAGAGTTTGCTTTTGGGTTTTTTAAGTCAATCTCGCAATGTGCAGTATTTACATCTCCACAAATTATGATAGATTTTCCATCTTCTCTTAATTTTTCGCAGTAAGCCAGAAAATCATCATAAAATTTCATCTTATGAGCCAATCTCTCTTCATCTCTTTGCCCATTAGGAAAATATACATTAAAAAGTACAATATCCCCATAATGAGTTTCAACTATTCGACCTTCGCTAGTTGTATCTATATCTTGGCATGTGGAGTTATAATCGCTTTGTAAAACGCCCCAAGTCATAGTTCCACTATAACCTTTTTTAGTTGCTGAATTTACTAAAATATCTTGATACTCTTTTTCAAATAAATCATCTGGTATCTGCTCTTGTAAAGCTTTTATCTCTTGAAGACATAATATATCTGTTTGACGCTCATCAATCCATTTAAGTGCTTCTTTATTGCCTACAGCACGAATACCGTTTACATTCCATGATATTATTTCTATTGAGTTTGACATGAATAATGTTGCCTTTGAAAGTTTTGTATGAATTTCCACGCTGGAGCGTGGAAACTAGGAGGGAGTATTAAAGTTTAAAAGTTATAGGAAGTCTATATCTACTAAGTGATGTTTAAGACCAAGTTCATCAGCAGAACAGCCAAGAGCAAGTCCCACCATTTGTTGCATGTGAAGAACTGGAAGTGAAACTTCACGACCTATTGAATCACCTGCATGTTTTGTCTGAGTATCAAGTTTTAGATGACAAAGTGGACAAGGAGTAACCATCATATCAGCATTTCCATCAGTCGCACCAGCAATAGCATTACCTGTTAGAACTGCTGCTGTTTTTGGAGCTTGAAGTTCAGCATGAAAACCACAACATTTAGTTTTTTCTTTATAATCAACTGTCATTCCACCACAAGCGATAATTAAATCATCTAGTGAATTAGGGTTATAAGGATTTTCTTTAGTTTTATGAGTTTCATTTTGAAGTTCTGAAGGGCGAATATTGTGACAACCATAAAATGGTGCAATATTAAACTGACTAAGAGGAGTTACAACCATTTCTTTAAGCTTATCAAGACCGAAATCATCAATAATCGCATATAAAAAGTGTGTTACTTGTGATGTACCTTTGTACTCAAGTCCAACCTCATTTAATTTTTCATTAACTTTTGCTTTTAAATCAGCATTATTATCCAGACGGTGTTTAGTCATAGCAGTATTTAGTTGACAAGTGTTACAAATAGTAACCATAGTTAAACCATGTTTCTCAGCATAAGCTATATTTCTAGCATTTAAAACTAAAGATAAGAAGTCATCATAATCTTGTAGGTGAGAAGCACCACAACAAGAAGCCTCAGTTAATTCAACAAGTTCAATTCCAAGTTTATCAGCAACTGCCATTGTTGACATCATCTGCTCAGGTGTGCTTTGTTTAGCTGTACAACCCGTAAAAAGTGCGTATTTTAATTTTTCCATCTATTTACTCCTAGAACTTTGCAGTTGATGATGATTTTATCAGTTTTTGAATCTCATCAAGATTATCTGATTTCGTTATGCTCCATGGTGGAACAATTTTACCTTTTTTAAACATTTTAAGTGCAACTGGTATATGCTTAACAATTCCAGCCATTTCAGAGTAAAGAACTAGACCACCCTCATCAAGTACACCATTTTTAGCAATAGAGTGTTTAAATCCTACTGCATGACGAGTAGCTACATTTGAAGTTGCAACTCCCTCTGTAAATAGCATATTGTGAAGTTTAGTGATTTTATCAATCGGATTAACATCTTTAGGACAAACCTCTGCACACTCCATACATTTAACACAGTCCCAAAGACCTTGTTTCTCTTGATGTAGTTCTTGAAGTCTGCTAGCATGAGCATCATCACGAACATCAGCTTCAAAACGGTAAGCTTTTGCAAATGCAGCTGGACCAAAGAAATCTTCATTTATCTCAACAACTGGACAAGCATAGTGACAAGCACCACATTGAATACATAAATCAGCTTCATTTAACTCTTCTGCTTCTTCTGGTGTAACTAAATGTTCATGCTCTGGATGTTCTTCAACATCAGAAACAAGATAAGGATGGACAGCATCATGCTTCTCCCAGAAATCACCCTTATCTATAATCATATCTTTAACAGCTCTTTTTATGCTAAGTGGCTCAATAACAAGATCAGTTCCATAGAAGTCAATCATAGTACTCATACTCTCTTTACAAGCAAGAGTTGAACGACCATTTACTTTAATAGCACATGCTCCACAGATACCATGACGACAACTTCGACGGTAAGAAAAACTACCATCTTTTTCCCATTTTATTTTATCTAATATATCTAAAACAACTTCTTCTGAAGTTACTTCCATATTGTAATCTTCGTAATATGGAAGATAATCTTCATCAGCATTAAAACGAAATACTTTGAAGTTTACTTTTTGTGTAGTAATTGTATTTGTACTCATAAGTTTTTATCCTTCTTTAGTAAGTTCTAGCTTTAAGCTCATGTTTGCCAAGAACAACATCCATGTAGTCAAGCGTAATATCGCCATTTTCATCCATATAAGCCATAGTGTGTTTTAAGAAGTTCTCATCATCACGAGTCTCAAAATCTTCTCTATAGTGAGCACCACGAGATTCATTTCTTGCAACAGCACTCTCTACAATAAATGCAGAATAATCAATCATATGACCAAATTCGATAGCTTCTTGAAGTTCAGTGTTAAATACTGTTGATTTATCTTTAATGCGGATATTTTTAAATCTACCACGAAGTTCTTTAACTTTAGCAATTGCCATATCAAGAGTTTCTTTAGTTCTAAATGCACCAGCATTAGCTGTCATACATTGTTGAAGTTCTTCTCTTAGTTTAGGGATAGTTTCATCACCATTATTTTTTAGGATAAAGTCAATCTCTGCTAAAGTAGTTTTTGCATCATCTTCACATGCTGGAGTAAGTTCAATGTTATCAATATCTGCAACCATTGTTTTACCAACAAAACGACCAAATAGTAAAGCTTCTAAAACTGAGTTTGCACCAAGACGGTTTGCTCCGTGAACTGAAACACAAGAACACTCACCAGCTGCATAAAAACCTTCTATGAACTCAGTATTGTTTTTTCTTGCACGACCAGCAATATCAACTGGAATACCACCCATAGAATAGTGAGCAGTTGCTGAGATTAAAATAGGCTCTTTAATCATATCTAAACCTAAGAAAGTGATAGCTAAATCACGAAGTTCAGGAAGTTTTTCCATGATTAAATCTTTTCCAAGATGTGTTACATCAATATAAACAGCATCTTTTCTTGGTCCAACACCACGACCTTCTCTAATCTCATTTAAGATAGCACGAGATACAACATCACGAGATGCAAGTTCTAGTGCATTTGGAGCATATTTCTCCATAAATCTTTCACCCTCAGAATTGAAAAGGCGTCCACCTTCTCCACGAGCAGCTTCAGAGATTAAAACACCATTTCCAGAAAGTCCAGATGGGTGGAACTGTACAAACTCCATATCTTCAAGAGGAAGACCATGACGAGCAACGATAGAAAGACCATCACCTGTATTGGCATGTGCGTTTGAATTGATTTTATATGAACGAGCATATCCACCAGTTGCAAACATTACAGATTTAGCATTAAAGATAACCGTTTGCATATCACGGATGTTAAAAGCTACAACACCTGAAACTTTTCCATCCTTATAAATAAGGTCAGCAACATACCACTCATCCCAAAACTTAACACCTGCACGGTGAGCTTGTTCATAAATAGTTTGTAGTAAAGTTAAACCTGTTCTATCTTTTGCATAACAAGCACGAGGAGAAGATTGACCACCAAAAGGGCGTTGTGCAATTTTTCCATCTGGTGTACGGCTAAATGCTGCACCCATTCTCTCAGCCCATCTAATAGTCTCAGGAGCTTTTTGACACATAAATTCAACTGCATCTTGATCAGCTAAATAATCTGAACCCTTAACAGTGTCAAACTCATGAAGTTCAACGCTATCTTCATCACTAAAAGCAGCATTGACACCACCCTGAGCAGCACCTGAGTGACTTCTTAGTGGGTGTAGTTTAGTAATTACAGCAACTTTTTTGCCTGCATTTTGCAACTCTCTAGCTGCTGCACATCCTGCAAGACCTGCACCAACAACAATTGCATCGTAAGTATAAATAGGAATACTCATAAACCCATCCTTCATGTATAGAAATTAAATAATGCTGATTATATCGTGAATACTCTTTGTTCGTGTTAAATACACACTTTGTTTGGTGGAAGTTCTAGTTTGTTACTATTTGAGACACTTATTTAAAATCTTTTATTGTGGTAAATCTTTTATTTGAAAAACTTTATTTGTTTCATTGATGTATTTAGCATCTTCTAAAAGTTTTTTAGCTTTTCTTATTGAATCTTCTAGTGATGAGTTGTTTGTTTTTATTATAAAACCACCTGTTACAGTAACTTTTATAGTTTCTTCTTTTTGTGTTGTTAACTCAATTTCTGAAATACTTTGTCTAACTAAATCTACATCTTTAAATAGTTGTTCTTTTGAACTTCTTGAAAATATTAGTGTAAATTGATTGTAGTCAGTTCTAGCAATAATATCTGTTATCTGTTCATGAAGTGATATTGTATAGGCTACTTTTTTTAAAATTTCTTGTGTAAACTCTTGAGAAAAGAGTCTTTTTGATTTTGAAAAATTATTTATTTCTAATATTGTTACAGAGGTGAAATTATTGTCTTTTAAAGATTTACTTTCTAAATATGCTTGAGCCATCCCTTTGTTATTATTTATCTCTGTAATAGAATCAATCATTGCAGGGTTATCTGATATTTGAGTTTTTCTTTTTATTCTTGATAAGATAGCTTCAATCTCTTGTGAAAATGTATTAATATCTTTTTTTCTAGTATCTATAGAAGATAATAAAAGTATATCTTTATAGATATTATTTAATCTTATTTTATACCAAAAAGTGATAAATAAAAGCATTCCCATTATAAAAATAAAGAGTTTAAAAAAAATATTAAATATCTTAGAATCATAAGATACATTTTTTAGTATTATTGAATCGATAAAGATTAAGGTTGAAATATAAGTTTTTTTAAGTTTTATTTGTGAATTTTTAAAATTAATATCATTGGAATTAAGTTCAATGTTTTTTCGTATATTTTTGTCTAATTTATTTATTAGGCTATTTAATTTATATAAATCTTCTGTTGATTCTTTTGTGTTTTTTAATATAAATGAAGCTATATAGTTATACTCAATACGGTTAAGCAGTTTTTTTATTTGAAAATGAAGTAGGGCAATTTTAGAGTTATATTGAATTATATCGATATCAGCAGGTTGTTTTTGTTTATTAAATAATTCAATTAAAACTTTTTTTTGTTTATTTAAATTTTCTACTTTTTGATATGAGTAGTATTGTTCAGCAACAAATACAAACCCTACAATCGTTAATGTAGTTAATATTAGTAGTAATAAATTTAAATTTTTAAATATTTTACTTATTGAATGTTTCAGTTTACACTCCTAATACCTATTAATGGTATAATATAACGTATTTTATATTTTCAATCATTAATGTACACTTAATGTGTTTATTTGATGGTGTTATAAGAAGTTGAATGAATTTAGAAAATTATTTTATATCATTGTTTAAAAATAAACACATAGGTGATGATGGTGCGATTGTGGGTGGTTATATTTATTCCAAAGATGCATTTTTTGAAAATGTACACTTTAAAAGTTCGTGGATGAGTTACTATCAGATTGCTAAAAAGGCGATGTTTGTAAATATATCTGACGCGGTTGCCATGAATGCAAAGCCTAGGTATGCACTTTTGAGTGTAGCTATGCCGAACTCTATTACAAAGTCTCAAATGAAAGAGTTGGCATGTGGGTTTAGTGAAGTTGCAGACAAGTTTGGTATTGAAATTATTGGTGGTGATACGATAAGTAACACTAAATTAGATATTACTATAACAATAGTTTCAACAACAAATAAACCTCTCTTAAGAAAGGGAGCAAGGGTTGGCGATATATTTGCTTACACAGGAAAGCTTGGAGACTCTAAAAAAGATTTAAAAAAACTTTTGAGTGGAGGTAAAATTCATAAAAATTCTAAATTTGTAAATATTAAACTTAGAGATAAGTTTATAACTAATCCAGTGAGATTTTTGAGTTCAGGTATGGATATTTCTGATGGTTTATTTAGTGATTTAGATAAGTTAAGTAAATCTAATAATTTTGGTTATAAGTTTTTTAAAACTATAAATAAAGATATTGCTTGTAGTGGTGAAGAGTATGAGATTCTTATCTCTTTTGCCAAAAAAGATAGAAAAACTGTAATAAGAAGAGCTGTTCAAAGTAGAACACCTTTAAATATATTTGCAGTTTCTTCAAGAGTTAAATATATAAACCGATGCAAATCGCATCATTTTAAAAGGTAAAAAATGGATAGATTTTATTCTCTAGGTCATTCAAGTATAGATTTTCACTTTAAACAGAGTGCAAGAGATTTTGTTGTTGAAGAGATTCCTCTTTATGAGTTTTCAGGGGAGGGTGAGCATTTAGTTATGTTTGTTAGAAAGAAAAACCTCTCAACTATGGAAATGGTTGGTATTTTTGCTAGATACTTAGGTATTAAAAATAGAGATATTGGTTATGCAGGATTAAAAGATAAACATGCGATGACAAAGCAATATATCTCTATAAATAAACAACATGAAGAAGCATTAGAAAACTTTGAACATGAAGGTATAAAAATTCTTTCAAAAACTTATCATAATAATAAAATTAGAATAGGGCATTTAAAAGGAAATAGATTTTATATCAAACTACAAAAAGTGAACCCTACCTCTGCAATAAAAATAGATGAAGCTCTTAAAAATATTTCAGATTTTGGTATGCCAAACTTTTTTGGTTATCAGAGATTTGGAAATGATGGTGATAATCATATCGAGGGTGAAAAGATTGCAAAGGGTCAGAAAAAAGAGCGTAATCCAAGAATAAAAAAACTTCTTATTAACGCATATCAAAGTCATCTTTTTAATATGTGGCTCAGTAGAAGATTAGAGATAAATAGTTTAGTATCTAGTTTTGAATCAAAAGAGTTAGAATCACTTTTAAACATGCCTCTTAAAGAGTTAAAAGATTTAAAAGCACAAAAACACCCGTTTAAAGTTTTAAGAGGCGATATTATGGAACATTATCCACATGGTAGGCTCTTTGATTTTGATGGTAGTGAAGATGATTTAATCCGTTTTAATGATAGAAATATTTCTGTAACAGGGATGCTTTGTGGTAAGAAAGTGAAACATTCAAGTGATCTTGCAGGTGAGATAGAAAAAGATTTTGATGATGAGATAAATGCTGATGGGGCAAGACGATATGCTTGGATATATCCAACAGAAGTTGAGGGAAGATTTAATAAGGTTGAAGCTCAGTATGAGTTAAATTTTACTCTCCCAAAAGGTTCGTATGCAACTGTTCTCATTGAAGAGATAGCTAAAAGAAAAATAAATAAATAGAGGTAAAATAAAATGGCAAAAAGACACATAACATCATTAATATCACAAAACTTTGGAAAATTCGCTTCTAAAGAGTTTTCCCCATGGTTTCAAAATATTGTAAATAATACTTATGTAGGTTTAATGGGTTTAGACATGAGCGAATTTTATGACAGATCAACATATAAATCATTAAATGCACTATTTACAAGAAAATTAAGAGAAGATAGAGAATTTTCTCTTGATAAGTCAGATTTTATATCTCCTTGTGATTCTTTTATCTCTGAGTGTGGTAATCTTAATGATGAAGATGCACTTCAGATTAAAGGGATGAGATATGATGCTCATGCATTACTTGGAGATGATTTTTCTCAAGATGAAAAGAATTTAATAAGCAATGGACAATTTATAAACTTTTATCTATCTCCAAAAGATTATCATCGCTATCATATACCAATTGATTTAAAAGTTATTAAAGCTGTTCATATACCAGGTAAATTTTATCCAGTAAATATCTCATCATTAAAAATGAGAGTTAATCTTTTTATAGAAAATGAGAGAGTTGTTTTACTTTGTGAAGCGACTAATGGAAAAAGATTTTATATGGTGTTAGTTAGTGCTTTAAATGTTGGTGTTATGCAAGTTTCTTTTGAGAGTAAAATACAAACAAACGCTAATGCTACAACTCCTCAAGTTTATAACTTTGAAAATCTACATCTAAAAAAAGGTGATGATTTTGGATGTTTTGAGATGGGTTCAACTATTGTTATATTAACTGAGAAAGATATGTTAGAATTAGATTTAAGTGCTGGCGATACTGTTAAGTATGCACAAACAATTGCAAAAATAAAGTAGATTTATTTTAGGTAAATAAATTGGAAAATAAACTAAAGCGTATAGATGAAATTTTTTCAAATAAAGCACTTTTTGAAAGAGAAGTGCTTGATATTAAATCCCAAAAAGATAAATCTGAGGTTATGCATTTTTTATCTAATTTATTAGTTAAAGATATTTTAAAAGAGCATATAAATTTTTTATATGTAGAGAAAATGTCAGATTTTACACTCAAACATATTGTAAATATACTTTTTAAAGAGATTGCAAATGAGTGGGTATTTTATGCTATAGATATATTGGATTGTTCAAAAGAGGAAGCCTTAGAACAATTAGCAGATGCTAGGGTTAAATTTATTCATAAATTAGTTTTGGAGTATTATAAAGATTACAAAGATTATATATTTGAAGATATTGCTGATACATTTATTGAATTATTAGCATCTATGAATCCTGATAGTAAGAAAATACTCTTAGTTAATGCAGTTATAAATAGTGATTTAATTGCCAATAGAAGTATAATAGGAATCAATAGTTTTAATCAACTCTATAGAAGAGTTAAATCTGCAAAAAATTTAAAAAGTGCTGATTTGTCTTATTTACAAGCCAAAGTATCTGATATTTTAAAAGAACTTAAAAATGATAAAATAAGTGTTGAAAAAAAAGAATCTTTATTAACTCTTCATTCAAAATATGAAAAAAAAGTTATAAATATGCAGGAGACTAAACTTGAACATTTTGATGCAAGTTTACAAAGAGTAAAAAGGGCTATTTTTAACTCTTTGAAAAATGAAATATTTAAAAACTAATTATTTTCTACTTGTAGTTTAACCAATAATTTTCCATTCTCTTGATATATCTCTATTTTAGTGTCTATTGCTATTTTTTCTTTTTGTAATGCACCTTGAACTGAATGTAAAACATGTGCAAATTTTTGAAACATTGGTACTACAATATAGCTGATATGATCTTTTTGAACTAATTTAGCAAGAGCATTGATACTACAATAATAAACACTTTTATTTATAGATCTTTGTATTAAATAATCGTGCATTATATTTATATTATTTTGAAGTATCTCTTTATCGGCTTGTGTTAAAGTATCACTCTCTTGGGCTCTTTGGAGATTATGTTGTATCTCTTCTTCTGTATTGTGATTTTTATTTTCCATTAATGATTCTATATCTGGGCAAAACTTTTTTAATTCTCGCATAAGTTCACTTTCTAAAAGCCTACCCGTATCAGCATTATACTGATATGTTTTATTTTCGAAATAATCATGACTAAGTGCTTTTAAGAGTTGAACAACAATATTTAGGTAAACAAACTTATCTTCTTTATTGTTATCAAACTCTATCCCAGTATGTGAAATTATTGGTTTTGGACCAACATATTCTAGCTTCATGAAAATTCCTTTAAATATTAGTTAAACATTAAATCTAAAGTGCATAACATCGCCATCTTGCACTATATATTCTTTACCTTCTAGTCTCATTTTACCAGCTTCTTTAGCCTTGCCTTCACCACCACACTCGATGTAATCTTCATAAGAGATAACCTCTGCACGGATAAAACCTTTTTCAAAGTCATTATGGATAGCTGCTGCAGCTTTAGGAGCTGTATAGTTTTGTTTGATAGTCCAAGCACGAACCTCTTTAACTCCAGCTGTAAAGTAACTCATCAACCCAAGTTTATCAAAACCTTTATGGATAATTTGTTCAAGACCAGATTCTTCTATACCTAATTCTTCTAAAAATTCCTGAGCTTCTTCATCACTTAAGCTAATTAACTCTTCTTCAACTTTTGCACAAAGTGTAATGATTTCACAGTTATTTTTTGCAGCATGTTCTTTTAATGCTATAACATACTCGTTATCAAAAGCTTCACACTCTTCATCTTCATAACCCTCTTCATCAATATTCGCACCGTACATAATCTCTTTGTTAGTTAAAAATCTAACTTCTTGATTTAGTTGTTTGTATATATCGCTGTCGGCATGTGGGAAATTTCTTGCCATATTTCCATCAGCTAAAAACTCTATAAGTTCTTCTGCCATCTCTAATGCTGCTTTTGCATCTTTGTCAGCTTTAGCTTGTTTTTTAAGTCTGTCAATTCTATTTTGTAAAACTTCAATATCTGCTAAAATCAGTTCAGTTTCAATAATCTCAACATCTCTTAATGGT
>JAIOSY010000174.1 GCA_021107375.1 Sulfurimonas sp. | reverse complement strand
TGCTAAAGAGGTCTCAAAAGAGGTTGAAGATATTTTTTTAAAGACATTAGGAGATTAGTATGGAAAATTATGAAGTTTTAGTTTCTTTTGTTACAAATATTCTTTTTGTAACTGTTCTTGGTTGGTGTCTTATTACAAATCTTCAGTGGTATGATTATAAACTTTCTCGTGTAATTTTAAAACATCATAAACCTTTATGGCATGTGATTTATTTTTTTATCCCTTTTGTTGCTTACCATACAACGGGGCAGTTTTTTATAATATTTTTCTATTTTGCTGTACTTCCTTCAATCATTATTTGGCATAAAAAATTAGATAAAAAACTTGTTTTAACATGGAGAGTAGAAAGATTTTTAATCCTTTTAATAGCCTTAGTATTTTTTCAAGATATTCTTTGTACTTTAAAGTCGGCATGTGGAACTTATGGTGTATTTATGCCTTTAGCTTTAGCATATATCGGTAGTGTGATGATAGAGAAATTTCTTTTTATGACTTATAAAAAAGAGGCAAAAAAGAAGTTAAAAGAGATGGATAAACTCCAAATCATCGCTATCACTGGAAGTTATGGAAAAACAAGTATTAAAAACTTTGTAGCTCAGATTTTGAGTAAGAAGTTTATCGTTTATGCAACTCCAAGAAGTGTAAATACTATTGGTGGGATTGTTGGAGATATTAATAATTCACTTCCCAAAGATACTGAGATTTATGTGTGTGAAGCAGGAGCAAGAGAGCAGGGTGATATTTATGAAATCACTACTTTTGTTGAACCACAAACTGTTGTTGTTGGAAAGGTTGGGGAAGCTCATATAGAGTATTTTAAGACACTTAAAAATATTATAGCAACAAAGCTTGAGATTATGCAATCACCAAGACTTGACCGTGCTTTCATACATACTTCCGTAACAGATGAACCACATGAAAAAGTAACTTTTTTTGGTGACGCTGTGTCAAATATAGATGCGACTTTAGATGGAACTAGTTTTGATTTGGTTTCACAAGAAGAGGATTTACATCTAAGTACAAAAATTTTAGGTGAATTTCAAACAATGAATATTGCAGTCGCTGTTGAGATTGCAAGAAACTTTGGTATGAGTGATGAAGAGATTAAACAAGCAGTATCAGAGTTAGAACCAGTTGAACATAGACTTCAAATGATAAAAGCTGGTGGAAAAATTATACTTGATGATGGTTACAACGGAAATATTGATGGGATGTTAGAAGGTGTAAGACTTTGTTCACTTCACGAGGGAAGAAAAGTGATGGTAACTCCAGGGCTTGTAGAGAGTAGTGATGAGTTAATCTGAAAACTTATCCAAGCAATAAATAAAGTGTTTGACATAGTAATAGTAACAGGCTCATTAAATGCAGAACTTTTTAACAAAAATCTAAAAGTGAAAAATAAAATAATGTTAGCAGATAAATCAGTTTTAACAGATGTATTAGCCTCCCAAACAAAGGCAGGTGATATTATTTTATTTGCAAATGATGCACCTAACTTTATATAGGTTGGCATGTGGAAAACTTTAATGAAAAGATAAACTTAATATGGCAAATAGCTGAGAGTTTAAGGGGTGTTTATAAACCTGAAAAATATGGTGATGTTATTTTACCTTTATGTGTTATAAAAAGATTTGATAGTGTTATATCTCCTAAAAAAGTTGAGATTATAAAAGTTTATGAGCAGTACAAAGAGATTCCATTAGAGTCTCAAGAGGAGATTATAAAAGCTGAATTTAATGGGCTTGATTTTTATAATATCTCTGCTTTTAAGTTTGAAAATCTAACAGATGACCAAGACAACTTAAAAGAAAATCTTCTTAATTACCTGCAAGGTTTTTCCTCAAATATCAAAGATATTATTTCCCATTTTGAGTTTAACAAAGAGATAGATAAACTAGCTAAAAACAACCAACTTTATCATGTGATAGAAGAGTTTAACAAGATTGATTTTCATCCTACATCTTTAAGTAATCAAGAGATGGGCTACATCTTTGAAGAGCTTATACGAAAGTTTAAAGAAAATGCAGAAGCAGGAGATCACTATACACCAAGAGAGGTTATAGAACTTTGTATGGGGATGCTATTTTTAGAAAAAGATGAACTTATTCATAAAAAGGGTAAGGTTATCTCTATAGCTGATTTTTGTTGTGGAACTGGTGGGATGCTTTCTGTTGGGCAAAAGTATATTTTAAATCAAAACAAAGATGCAAAAGTAGAACTTTACGGTCAAGAGATAAATGATGAGTCTTATGCTATTTGTAAGGCTGATATGCTTATAAAAGGGCAAAATACTGATAATATAGCTTTTGGAAATACTCTTACCGAGGATGGACACAAAGGTAAACACTACCGTTATCTAATATCAAATCCACCTTTTGGTGTGCAGTGGAAAAAAGAGCAATCTTATGTACTTGACGAGTCCTCAACTTATGGCTTTTCTGGAAGATTTGGAGCTGGAACTCCAAGAGTTAGTGATGGTTCACTTCTATTTTTACAAAACATGATAAGTAAGATGGTAGATGATAAAGAGGGTAGTCGTATATCTATCATATTTAACGGTTCACCACTTTTTACAGGTGATGCAGGTGGTGGTGAGAGTAACATACGAAAATGGATAATAGAATCTGATATGCTAGAGGGTATCA
>JAIOSY010000025.1 GCA_021107375.1 Sulfurimonas sp. | reverse complement strand
TAAACAGATAGGTGTTACTCTTAAGCCTGTTTTTCCTATGTATCTATATTGCATCTGTTTTCCTTGTTTTTTTACCAAAAAACTCTGCCTTTTTAGGCTCTGTTCTATCCCAGCTTACAAACTCTCTTTTTAAAACTTTTTTGTAAAAAGTATCTAGTAGTTTTCTATCTTTTTCATTTAACTTATCAATTATCATCCGTCCACCAAACTTTTCATTTAGAGGTGGTTTTTTATCTAATGATGAGTGAAATTTAGTAAAATATTTCTCTATCCTCTCTTCACCTTTAATATCTTTATTTGTTGTTCCACAAAGTATAAATGAAGCAATGATTTTATCTTGAAGTTCCTCTTTTTGAGTATCCATAAATTTCAACATATCTTTGTGTACTCCATCTATCCAAACTCCAGAACCTAAGATAAATAAATCATACTTTTTTGCAGTATCTGAAAATGAAATCTCTTCAATATTTAATAAATCTATATCTCTGTTAAAACCTTTTTTAATCCACTCAGCAGTATCTTTTGTGGCTCCATATCTCGTTGCATAAATAAGAGCCACTTTTTTATTTTTATCTTTAACTAAAGGTTGTAAAGAACACCCAAAATTAAATGCTCCAATACTCGTTAAAGTGATAGCACTACTTAATTTTAAAACTTTCTACGATTTGTATTCATAAAAGATCTCCATATTTAAAGTAAGCAGCACAAGCCCCCTCACTACTTACCATACAAATACCTAGTGGAGTTGATGGTTTACAAACAGTTCCAAAAACTTTACAATCTTTTGGATTTGCTTTTCCTTTTAAAATATCTCCACAAATACAAAGTTTATGATCATCAATCTTGGCATGTGGGAGTATATCTTTATAAATCACTTCAGCATCCAAATATGCAAATTTATCTTTTAGTTTTAAAGCACTTTTTGGTATATCACCGATACCTCGCCATCTAAAAAAATCTTTTTTTTCAAAAAATTTATCATTTAATTGTTGTGCTTGAATATTTCCATCTTTATCTACACTTCGACTATATTGAACTTCAACTTCACATCTCTGCTCATTAACTTGTTTTAAAATCATATAAACAGACTTTATCACATCAACTGGTTCAAAACCACTTACAACTACTGGCTTTTTATACTCTTTTGCAAACTCATCATAAATTTTACTTCCACTTATCACACTCACATGAGCAGGACCTATAAAAGCATCTATTTTATTTATTTTATCATCGAGTAAAACTCTCATTGGCTCGGGGACTGTTACATGGTTTATATGAAAAAGTATATTTTTAATATCTCTATTTATAACTTGATTTATAAGTGCAGAGGTCATAGGGGTGGTTGTTTCAAAACCAATGGCAAAAAATATCATCATAGCATGTGGGTTTTCTTTTGCAATTTTTATAACATCCAAAGGTGAGTAAACAAAACGAACATCACAACCCTTTGCCCTTGCATCTTGCAGAGTTCCATCACTTCCAGATACTTTTATCATATCACCCAAAGTTACTAAAATCACATTTGGTAATTTAGCCAAAACCATAGCATGATTTACTCTCTCTTTTGGCATCACACAAACGGGACAACCTGGTCCATGAATGAAGTTGATATTTTTAGGGAGTAACTGTTTTAGCCCATATTTCATAATGGTATGAGTGTGTCCACCACACACTTCCATAATATTTAAATCTTTTTTTAGTTTTTTAGATTCTTCATTTATAAGTTTTGCAAAGACTTTTATTGTCTCTGGATTTCTAAAACCACTATACAAATCTTTGAGTTGAAGTTTTTTAGTCATTTTTTTCTAACTCTTGCTCATCCATAATTTTTAAAACCTCTTCAAAGACTTCAAGTGAAGCCAAAGCATCCTCTTCATCTATCTTGTTCATAATAAAACCGATATGAATCAGAACGAAATCCCCAATCTTTACACTACCCTCTTCCATTAAATCAAGACTAGCATCACGAGATACCCCCATGGTATCAACTGTTGCAGAGTTTGTCGCTTTATCTATCTTTGTAATTTTACTAGGGATTGATAAGCACATATTTATCTCATCTTTCTCTTAAACTCTATCCACTCTATCACTCTTTTAATAGACTCATCATCTTTAATATTTATCTCTAAAATATCAACATTAGGTTTTAGTTTTCTAGCCTCTTTTTTCTCTGCTTGAACATCGTAATCAATGTAAGGCAAAAGGTCAGTTTTTGTTATAAGAACTAAATCAGCCTTGCGAAACATAACTGGGTATTTTGCTATCTTGTCATTTCCCTCAGGTATGCTCACTAAAACTATATTTAAATGAGTTCCCACATCATACGAAGCTGGACAAACTAAATTTCCAACATTTTCCACAAAACAAACATCTAAATCTGCTAATGGCATATCATGTAAACCCTTATGAACCATAAAAGCATCAAGATGACAAGCTGAACCTGTTTGAATCTGATAAGCAGGTATCCCTTTAGCTTTAAGTCTATCCGCATCTCTACTAGTCTCTAAATCACCCTCAATCACTCCAAATTTAAACTCAGCTAAATCTGCAAACTTCTCTAAAAGTGCTGTTTTACCACTTCCTGGGGAACTCATAAGATTTATCGCTAAAACTCCATACTTTTCAAAGTGAGAACG
>JAIOSY010000095.1 GCA_021107375.1 Sulfurimonas sp. | reverse complement strand
TTCTTGTCCAAAATCATCAATTGCCACCTTAAAACCTAATTTTCTAAGCGAATTAATTTGTTCTAACATATTTGACTCAGTTAAAGTAACTATATCTTCTAAAAGTTCTAAAACAACTCTTGATGGGTTTATCTTATATTTTTCTACATTTAAAATTAAAAATTTTTCTAAATACCCAAGATGTATATCACTCGCAGTAATATTAATAGAAAATTCATATTTATTTTTACTAAACATTTTAAAAGAATTTATAATAATAGTTCTAGTAACTAAAGATAAAGTACCTGTAATCTTTGCAGCTTCCATAAATCTAGCAGGAGAGACTATTAAATTATCATCTTTTATTCTAGCTAAACACTCATACTTTTCTATCTTTTTTGTATGATTGTTAATCATTGGTTGAAAAAATGAAATTAATTTCTCATCAACTATAGCTTCTTTTATCTTGTTTATCCAGTAAACATTTTCTTGCTGCTTTCTTGCATATTCTGATTTTGAACTAAAAATTTTAAAAGAGTTTCTACTATGCAATCTCAATTCATTAATCGCTTCTTTTGCATGATTGAGAGTAATAACTCCACTACCCATGGCAATACCTATAGTTAATGAAATTTTCACAACAACATTATGATGACCAAGATCTATCTCTATGTTGTTAAAAAATGAAATAATTGACTCTGCAAACTCTTGCAACTCTCTAAAATTAAAAAAATCTTTTACAACAAATACAAATTCATCACCATCAAATCTAAAAAGTTTTGTATTAGTAAGTTTAATTTCGTTTAATAATTTTGATACTTCAACTATAATTTCATCACCAATTTGATATCCATAAGCATTATTAATACTACTGAAATTATCCAAATTTATAACAAATATACTAACCCTACTATTTGATTTCAAATACTCAAGAAGAGAAAATCTATTGTCCAGTCCAGTTAATTGATCTTTATAATAATCACATACTTTCTTTTCTACAACAGCATCCACTATTTTATCTCCATTAAAGGCTCACCATGAAAATATCCCTGAGAGTAATCAATACCTAACTCTTCTATTTTATCCTGAACTTCTTGACTATGAATATATTCTGCTATCACTTTAATGTTTAATTGATGAGCAATATGAACAATACCCTCTGTAATTAATTGACTTTTTTTATCTGTTAAAATATTTTTTATAAAAGCACCATCAATTTTTAAATAATTTGGCGAAAATTCTAAAAGTCTAGAGAAATTAGAACTTTCACTTCCAAAATCATCAATTGCTAATTTAAATCCTCGCTTAGATAAAGAGTTTAATTGTTGTAAAATATTCCCCTTTTCTAAAGTAGATATATCTTCTAATAACTCTAAAACTATTCTATTAGGATTTATATTATATTTCTTAGTTGCTCTTAATAAATATTCTTCTAAATACTCCATCTGCAAATCATCATTAGTGATATTTATAGAAAATTCATAATTAGTTTTACTAAACATCTTACAAGCTTGTTTAATTATTGATTTTGTTATCATAGAAGTTAATCTCGTAGATTTTGCAGCATCCATAAAATGGTACGGAGAGATATAATTATCATCATCAAAAACTCTAGCTAAACATTCATACTTTTCTATCTTTTTTGTATGATTATTTATTATAGGTTGATAAAAGGCAACTATCGTATCATTTATAACACTCTCTTGAATCTTATTAATCCAGTACACATTATCTTGTCGAGTTTTCATATAAGTTGATTTCATATCATACACATTATATGTCCCTCTAGTGTGAGACCTTAACTCTTTTATGGATAATCTAGCTTGATTTAACACACTAAGACCACTTCCTACAGATATACCTATACTAAAAGATATATTAAAACTTAAATCATCATCTAATTCAACTTTACTTTCATTAAAAAAAGAGATAATAAATTTTGCTAACTCTTTAGAACTTTCTATATCTAGTGATTTAGTATTTACTAAAGCAAACTCATCTGATTCTAACTTATACATATCTATATTTTCAAAATGAAACATTTGTAAAAGTTTAGAAATTTTATCTAAAACTAAATTACCATATTCAATTCCATAAGCATCATTAATATTACTAAAATTATCAATATCTAATAATACAAGATTTATATTTTCACCTTTTTTTAAAAAAGTTTTAAAAGATACAGAATCTTTTAGAGATTTATCCATTGTATCTTGATATTTTAAAAGCTCTCTTTTGTTATTAATACCATCAGAAACCCTAACTAAAGTAGTTATTAATTTTTCTAATTCAAAAAGCTTAATAATAAAACCATCTACTCCAGTATCTCTAGCTTTAAGATAATACTCTCTATCTTCATATGCAGAAAATATTATAATACTTTGCTCTGGATTAATATAACGAATCTCTTGTGTCATACTAAGCCCATCTAAAATAGGCATTTTTATATCCGTTATAACAATATCATATATTTTTGTTGTATATTGAATCAAGCCCTCTTGTCCATTAGAACAAGTATCTACACTTTTAAATATAGTTTTAAACAACTCCTGCATCTCAAGAGCCATTCTCTCATCATCTTCTACATATAAAACACTAATAGAACTGAGTAATTCTTTATTTTCCAACAACATTCACCACACCCTCTGGTTTTTTTGACTTATACTTAGGTATACTCTTGCCAATTATAGCATTAATATATGTTGGATCAGCCACGATAAACTTTTTCGAATGAATTTTCACACTATCACCATCTATAGGTATATATAAAGCTGTTGCCATATGATCTTTATATTTTATACCCACGACATTTATATTAAATAACTTTTTCACAAGATATGAAAAAAGAATTGCCCTATCCTCAGAATCTGATTTATCATAATAGAGAGTCTCCTCTGCAAACATCATTTTTTCTCTACCAAATTGTTTACTATCAACTTCATATTTAAATGCTTTTTGAACAAAATTAAGTACAAAATCAAGAGCGACACTTGTTCGTTTTGTATCAATATACTTTTTTAGCCCAGTTGCAATATCTTTGTAAGTTCTTTTATCCATAGATGCATTAAAAAATATTTCATAATCTACTTGTGGGTAAGTTGACATAAAATCAATTAAATTTTTATTATACTTATAATTTATTTTATATTCCTTTCCATATTGAGTAAAAGATAAAATTTTTAGTTTCAAATTTTCTTTAAATTTAGGAAGTTTATCCATTGATAAATCAAATGATTTATTTGAATCTGAATAATATTGTTTATATGTAAACACCTTATTTATAATATCCTTAGTATAATCAGATATTGCATAATAATTTTTTCCATCTATTTCATAATGTGGAGTTGAATATATATCCTTATCACTCTGATATAAAATAGCGATACGATTACTCGACAAGCCAACTTTAACTGAATAACCTAGTTTATTAAAAATAAACCAACTAAAAAGTTGAGAATCATTTTGATTAGAAAATATTTGTTGACTTATATTTTTAATCAATAAATATTTTCCCCAATCATTTAAATTTAACTGAGTTGAAATTTGAGTTATATAATCTACAAGCAACTCATACTCACTAAGAGAAATTATATTGAAAAAGTTATTTATCCCTTTTTGATTTTGAGGATAAAAGTTAGCCTTATCAACCCCATTTGGGATATTAAATCCAAGTTTAGTTCCAAAAAAATCAAATTCAATCTCTTTTTTTTCTGAACTAATAATTTCATTATCTACTTGCTTATCTTCTTTTGATTTTTCTATATAAATATTAACTTTTGGACCAATATTTGTAGATTTTGTATATCGTGCAGGAGAAATTTCATTTGGTTTTGATTTTTCATATAAAGATAAAATATCATTTGAAGCATATGCTTCCCATTCTGATTTTAAATAATTACTAAATACCTTATCTTTTTCATCTAAATTAACATTATGCGTATCTAAATTACTTTGTCTAAAATTCTCAAAAGATTTAGCATGAAGTAAAGTAAATAATGCACTAATTATAATTAATAGACTAAAACGGCCAAACAGATTGTACAATTTTTGTTCCCCAACCTTGTTGTGTAGCACGGTCAACATCTCCCTGTGTTTTATATAAAATTTTAGCTTCACTCATCTGAGCTGAATCAATTTTATTATATTGGTCAATATCATATGGACGAATCACACCACTAATTTGAACTATTTGCTTTTGTTCATCTATAAGAATCTCTCTTCTTCCTGAGATAAAATAGTTACCATTACTAAGAACTTTTACTATCCTTGCAGTGACAGTTGTTGTAAATGAAGCATCTTTGGTAGCACTTCCATTACCTTTAAAAGCATTAGTAGTTGATGCATCAAAACTAATATTACTTACACCATTTAATTTATTTACAGCACTACTAACAATACCATTAGAACTATCTCCTCCACCAAATAATCCAAGATTTAAATCTGTTTTATCATCCTTACTTAACTGTTTAGACGAACTATTTGTACTTTGTGCAGTTTCAGATATTACAACTTGCACTATATCATTTATACTCATCGCCTTATGGTCAGAAAAAAGCCCATGTTTCCCCTGACCAAAAATACTACCAGTAGATACAAAATCTCTTTTCTCTTCTTTAGAAGGCATCTGTTCAACATAAACAGGTGGTTCAAAATCTATCTCGGGTTCTGTTAAACCTGCTGTACATCCACTAAAAAATACCATGGTATAAAATAGTGTTAAACTTATAAGTGCTGTTTTTATCATTATATTCTCTTTGAAAGTAATCTTTGTTTAGTTATAATTATAGCAAAAATAGTTCCAAGGATTAACTTTGACATTAAGAGAAATAATTAACCAAGATGTAAAAAATGCGATGAAGGCAAAAGAAACAAAAAAAAGAGACGC
>JAIOSY010000301.1 GCA_021107375.1 Sulfurimonas sp. | reverse complement strand
TGATTTCGTAACTTGAATTTTCTCTTTTTTATATTTACCATCTTTAATTTTTACAGGAATTAATTTATTTTTTACAGAACCATTCTCTTTATAATAAACATCCACCATTTTATCACTAGGTTTTGCATAATAACTAATCGGTAAAAGTGCATACATTTTAGTTTTATCAGTTGGATGTTGATAAACTTTAAAACTTTTTTTGTCAAGCATAATTTTTTCATATTTAAAAATTTTATCTTTTTCAAACTCTATAAGTGAAGTTGCACCATTTGATATAGCAGAATCAGAGATATTAAAATTAAAAGAAAAAAGTAGTGAACTTATAAATCCAACTAAAACTAAAATCTTCATTTAATAATCCTTCATAGAACGAGCAATATCTCTTTTTTGATCTTTTTCTTTTAAATCATTTCTCTTATCATGTAACTGCTTACCTTTAGCGATAGCAATCTGAAGTTTTACAATATTTCTAGCATTAAAATAAAGTTGCAAAGGTACAATAGTATAACCATCTCTTGTTACAGCTTTTAACATTTTATCTAATTGTTTTCTATGGAGTAAAAGTTTTCTGCTTCCTCTCTCCTCATGTCCATAGAAGTGATGAGTAGTTGTAAGTCGTCCAATATGGGCATTAAATAGAAAAGCTTCATCTCCAACAAAACGGATAAAACTATCTTTTAAATTAACTCTTTTTGCACGAATCCCTTTAACCTCACTACCAGTCAAAACCATCCCAGCCTCAAACTTCTCTTCTATAAAATAATCATGATAGGCTTTTTTATTTTTTGCTAATGTTTCACCCATCTTAAATTCCTTTTGTTTTTGTAATTATATCAATATTTTTTAAAGCTTTTTTATTTTGTGTATTTAATTTTCTTTCTACTTTTTTAACATCTTCTTCTGCTGGAAGATTTTCTGGTGTAATTCCACGAGAAATCAGAGTATCTCTAACAGCTTTATTGTTTACAATATGCTCTTGTGATATTTGATTTTCACTACTCATACTATTTTCTCTAGCATTATGTATAGTTATCTCTGTTGCAAAATCTTTAGCTTTTAAAAGTATGGTTGGTATAAAATCAGCCAATGGTTTTGTAGGTTTAATTTTATACTTAACTTTCATTTGTGCAGTTGTACAGTTAAATAGTGCTTGGTCACCTTTACTTCTTATGAGAGCAAAATTTTTATCTCTACCAGTTTGCTCAAAAATCACTTTTAAAAGTTCTTTTTCTGTTTGTGTTAATTTTTGTCGTGCTTGAACTCTTTCATTCTCTAAAAATCTTTGTTCAATCAACTCAGCTTTTCTTGTTTGAATAGCAAAATAAGTTTGTGCAAATGCAATTTGTTCTTTTGTAGAATCACCATTTTGAGCAATGAGGTAACAAGCAAATCTTGTAAGGATTAAATCATCTACTTCTTTTGTCGCACCTTTAGGCATCTCTATCGTTTTCCCGACTTCGGCAAAATGATGATCTATCTCATGTCCACTAACTTCACAAGCTGTTTTAGCTTTTAAAAGTACATTTTTAAAATTATCCCATTTTGTATAACCTAAAAGATGCTGTAAATCTCTAGCTAACCAAAACTCTATCTTTTCATCTGTTTTATTTACAAAAGATTCAAAATTATCAGTTAATATTTGTATTGTATTAGAAGTCATAAATCAAGCCTTTTTCTTGATACTAACATTTTTAAAAGGTTTGACTAAAAAATATGGCAAATTGTAATGGTTATCCATTATTTTCTCGTATCTTTTCTTACTGATAACAAAAATTGATAGTATAAATAGCCTAGAGATATTTTATTTAGTAAAAATATCAAAGGATGCTCTTTTATACAATTATCTAAATTTATAATAGAAATATATTTAAAATAATCTATCCAACTTACTGTACAATCATATCTATGATACACTAGGTTGTCAATACTAAAAGATGTAAAAAAACCTACAACAAATATCCAAAATATTGATATATGCCAACTTGAAGAATGATTAGAAAAAACTTTGTGAGACATAAAAACCAGCCATTCACTAAATTTTTGTAGTGAATCAAATTTTTCTTTATATAAAATTCTTCTTCGTTGTTCCAATTCTAAAGCATGATATTTATTTGCTTCAATTTTATTACCAAGTTTTTCAAATTGATGTTTTATTATTCTATATGTTTCCTGTGAAGTGTTAATTTTAGATTCTTTACTACTTAAGCCTTGAATATTATAAAAATTCATCTCTTCTTTACTACTGCTATATTCTAAATCAATCCCATTTTTAAATGTAGAATTTCTAAAATAGCTAAAACTTTCAAATATAACATATTTAAAAATTATTTTTGTTTCAAAAATACATTTATCAAATAAAGCTAATTCCTTAAATTTAATTTTTTCAAAATTACATTCATCCATAACGACCACACTATTAAAATCGAAGAGTTTATTAAAATTTGTATCACTAATCATTAAAAAACTAATATTTATATTACTAAAATGAAAATTATCTTTAAAAGTTGTATCAAATATTTCTACTGTTCCAATATTATTTTCTTCTGTTTTAGTATTTCTTACTGATATCAAATTAGAAACTTCTGAGTTAGTTATAAAAAATTTACCTATTATACAATTTAAAAATACTATTCCTATTGATAAATTATATAAATCAATATCATTAAAACTACACTCATCAAATTCCATATTAATAATAAAATTTTCATTAATTATATTATGAAACTCACAATTGACAAACTTTATATATTCAATATTATCATCCAAATCTAAATTAGCTATACTAAAATCTTCAAAGTTAAGATGAGAAATTATTTTAAAATTAGGATCTGAAATTATATGAGGTTCATTAAAACCAAGTGTAGTAATATAGGGTTTTATATCTTGATTAAATTTTCCTTTAAATTTAGCAGCTAACTTCCTTAGTGCCATTTAGTTTGCTTTAACCCTAAAAAAACTACTTCCACTTCCACTAAAGTGCCAACCATGTTCATAATGATTTTTTAACTCTTTATACTCTTGTATAGCTGGTTTAAACAAATCATTTGCTTGTGATACATCCATAGTTTTTAAAATCTCTTTAGATGTAGTTTGTTTTAATCTTTCTCGCTCAACGCAATCTATTGGAGCATAAAAATCTGCTCTATATATTTGGTAAACTTTTGGTGTGCTGATTTGTACATCTGGAGTAAAAACTTCAAAATCTAAAAGAGGCTCTTTAAACTCCTCTACTACTTCACCTATCCCACTTACATTTGCACTATCATATCCATATATAAAAAATGGAACATCTGCTCCAACTTCTAAACCAATTTTTGCCAGTTCATTTAAACTAAGACCTAAATGAAGCACCTCATTACACATTTTTAGATAAGTTGCCGCGTCACTGCTTCCACCACCTAAACCTGCAAAAGCTGGGATAGACTTCTTAACCTCAACGCCATGAGTTTTCATCAACTTCTCCAAAGCTTCGGAGTTAGTCGCTTTTTTTAGTGCAAGATATGCTTTATAAATTGTATTTTGTTCTCTTGTACAAGAAAACTTACCTACAATTTTAAAATCTTCCTCTTTTTTTGAAAAAAAAGACAACTCATCATAAAGTAAATTTACTTTCATAAACCTACTAATAATTTCATGATAACTATCTCTTAAACCTGTGATTTTCAAAAAAATATTTACCTTAGCATGTGCCTTATAAACTTTCATAACTTATTTTTTTTCTATAAGCTTACTAAGAAGATTTACACTTCCTGAATCTACCTCTTTTGAAGCAGCTAAATTAGACTCTTTTACATCTTCTAAAAGTTCACTTCTTACTATTGAAATATCTTTTGGAGCATCTATACCAAACTTCACTACACCCTTATCAACAGATATAACTTTAATCACAATATCATCACCGATAACTATTGATTCGTTTAATTTTCTTGCAAGTACTAACATGTGTAAATCCTGCCTAATTCATATTTTACTTTTTTATCTTGTATATTTATTATAGAGATATTATCACCATTATCAAGCCAATAGTATCCCTCTTTTTGTATCTCTAAATTTTCTAAAGCAAGAACTCTTCCATATTTTAAATTATCTATATCACCAAGGTATCTATTTAATGGAATATTTAAAGATTCTTTTATATCAAGTTCTTTCTCATTTTCATACTTAAATTTACCCTCATTTAATCTCTCTAAAGCACTTAAACTTCCATGTTTTATCCCAAGTCTATTTGCAATTATTCGCCCTAATGAACGGATATAAGTACCCTCTGAAACTGTAGCTTCAAAAGTTATAAAAGGGTGAGAGTAGTTTATAAGTTTACTCTCATATATAGTAGAATTTATTTTATTAAGGGTAAATTCTATCCCTGCTCGTGCTAAATCATAAGCTCTTTTTCCATTTATTTGCTTCGCACTAAAAATAGGTGGTTCATATTCTAGCTCACCCTCTAAAGATTTTATAACTTCAACTATCTTGGCATGTGGAATCTCATCTAAAATATCGACATTTTCAATCATCTCAGTATCTAAACTATCAGAATTAGCACCCAACCACAAAGTAGCTCTATATGTTTTTGGAGTTTTATCTAAAAAACGAAACAACTTAGTATGAGAACCCATACCTATAATCAAAACACCCTTTGCAAAAGGGTCTAGCGTACCTGTAAAACCAGCTTTTTTATTGTTGTATTTTCTTTTTAGTTTTGAGAGAAATTGGTTTGAACCTATCCCTGAAGGTTTGTATGCAACGAAAAGTCGATTCATAGTTTTTCTATAAAAGAGGCTAAAATATCTTTCTTATTTCCTGCGAAATTAATACTTAATTTAAATTCTCTTCCAGATTTACTTACTCCCGTGATTCTACCAGTTCCAAAAATTTTATGTCGAACTAAATCACCTTTTTTAAAAGCTGTATTTTTCTCAACTATAAGTGAGCCTTCACAAAGTCCAGATTCATTAAAAAATCTACTTTTTTGTAAATCACTTCTACGACCTTTATAAAATCTACTTCCGGCATGTGAAAGGGTTAAAGTGTCTTTAGCCCTAGTAAAAGCAACATAACCTAGTCGTCGCTCCTCTTCTAAGTCACTTCCATCTCCAACAAGTGGTAAAAATCCCTCTTCTATCCCGATAATAAAAACATGATCAAACTCTAAACCTTTTGAAGCATGAATACTCATCATATAAATAGCTTCACCTTCAACTTGGTCTTGTTCGCTTTGAAGAGTTAGTTCATTTAAAAATTCATCCAAACCAGATTCAGGTGATTTTTTTATAAAATCACGAAACAATCCATAAAACTCATCCATATTTAAAACTCTATCAGCCTCATCTTGCATACCTTTGTATATATCTTTAAGATGAAAAGTCTCTTCTAAAATATCAATAAATTCATATGTAGATTCTTTTGCGACGATTGAAACTTTTTGGATATTTTTTATAAAATCTTTTAGCGTTTTAGCATTTTTCTTTCTCACAAGAGATTCAAGATTTGCAAGAGATGTAGTTTTTACAAACTCATATATAGAGACTCCCTTTTCATGAGAAGCTAATTCTATTTTGTCCAAACTAGCTTTTCCTAAACCTCTTTTTGGTTTATTTACAATTCTTTTAAAAGAAAAATCATCATGAAAGTTTGTTATTACTCTAATATATGAGATTAAATCTTTAATCTCTGCTCTATCATAAAAACGAAGTCCACCAACTAATTTGTAAGAGATACCAGAACGATTTAGTCCCTCTTCTATAGAACGACTTAAAACATTTACACGATAAAGAATTGCTATATTATTCGCAGATATTCCAGAATCTAAAAGC
>JAIOSY010000234.1 GCA_021107375.1 Sulfurimonas sp. | reverse complement strand
TAAGTATCATCGCAAGCATAACCAGAAGTTGTGTTGGTGGAACTTGTTGAGTACCAAGAGCTTGTCTTAAAAATCCAAATACTATTACAAATCTTGTAAAAGTTGTCATCACAAGAATCATACTTGGTGCTAAAAATAGAAGAGTTAAAACTACAAGAACATTTAAAGAACTAACTAGTTGTTGTGGTGTATCAGGTGCAGCTAATTGAAAATTCATAGTTGGAACAGTTATAGGCTCTGCACCTAAAAAGGTTGATATAGCTAAAAAAAGAAGAAAAACTCTTATCATTACTTAGTTGATGCCTGATCTAAAATTGAAATTTTAGATTTAGATTTTTTTTCTGCTTTTGCACCATAAAAATGAAGTTCAACTCTACGATTTTTTTCTCTTCCACTCTTTGTTGCATTTGTTGACAATGGTTTAAACTCAGCATAGCCTGAAGCACTAACCCTTTGTGGTGCTACACCATCTAAAATAAGTTCTTGCAAAACCGATATTGCTCTTGCTGAAGAAAGCTCCCAATTATCCTTAAATGGACTTTTTGCACCTGGTCCTTGATTATCAGTATGACCTTGAACACTAACCATTGTATCATTCGGTAATTCTTCTATAATTAATGCCATTCTTCTTAAAAAAAGAAGTGTATCTTGAGATTCAATAGTTGCACTACCAGATTTAAAAAGTAAAGATGCTGGAAGTTCTATAACAAATCCATCTTGAGCTTCTTCTAATGTTATAGTTGCAGCTTCACCTTTTTCCATCATCTCATTAGTATCACCAATCGCTTGTTGAACTTTATTTACAGTTTCTGTTGTCTCATCTTGAGACTCTATTGGTGTTGCTTCTTGTATTCTTTTTTTTGATATCTCTGTTTGAGTTCCACCCTCTAAAACACTCATCGCTCCTGAGAGTGACCCTATTGCCTCAGAAACTTTTTTTGCATCCATACTACTCATTGAAAGAAGAAGTACAAAGAAACATAATAAAAGAGACATCAAATCTCCAAAAGCAGCTAACCAAGCAGGAAGACACTCTTCACAATCAGGACATTTTTGCTTACCCATTATTTATATACCCATTAATCAAACTGACTTACACGATCTGCTGGAGGTAAATAGCTAAGTAATTTTGCTTCTAAGACCCTAGGAGCGTCTCCTGATTGTATCGACATAATCCCAGATAAAATCATCTCTTGAACTAAAGTCTCTTCATCATTTCTAACTCCCAAAATATTATAAATAGGAGTACCAAAAACATTACCAATAATAGCACCATACATCGTAGTTAGTAAAGCAACCGCCATAGATGGACCAATAGCTGATGGATCAGCCATATTTAGAAGCATCGCAACAAGACCGATAAGTGTACCAACCATACCCATAGCACCGTCAAGCCCACCCCACTGATTAAAGATATTACCATGAACCTTGTGTCTAGTGTTTGTTTGCTCCATCTCTATCTCTAAAAGATCTCTGATGGTATCAGGCTCACTTCCATCAATCGCCATAGAGAGACCTTTTTTCAAAAATACATTTTCTTCATTATTTACTTCACTTTCTAAGGCTAAAATACCATCCTTTCTAGCTTTTGTAGCGAACTCAACAAGTTTTTTAATAAGTTCCGGAACATCTTCTTGAGGCGGTTTTACAGCTATCATAAAGATTTTTGTAAACTGCTTCATCTGTTGTGGTTTAAAAGAGATCATCAATGCACCGATAGAACCACCGATAACAATTAATGCTGATGGAACATCTATATATGCTCCAATACCAACACCCATAGTCATCGCACTACCAAGAAGTGCGAAGATTAAAACTATACCAATGACCGTACCTAAATCCATTCAAATACCTTAGAGGAAAAATATTTTACATAATACCACAAAATCTATTAGGGAAAGCAGTAAAAAAGATTTTTTTATTAAAATAATTTCACGAATGTGTTATAAAAGTGTATAATTGTAAAATAAAATGTATTGGATAAATAATGAATAAAAATAATATAAGTATAATAATTTTAGCTGCTGGAAAAGGTAGTCGTATGAAATCACAAACAGCTAAGGTTCTCCATAAAATCAGTGGTAAGCCTATGCTTTATCATATTATCAAAGCTTCAAAAGAGATATCAGATGATATTACGGTAGTTATTGCTCATCAAAAAGAGGAAGTTCAAAAACAGATAGAGGCTTTTTTTGAAAATATAAATTTTTGTATTCAAGATGCTGATAATTTTCCTGGAACGGGTGGAGCTATGAAAAATGTTACACCAAAAAATGAAAAAGTTTTAGTTTTAAATGGCGATATGCCACTAATAACAGCAGATTCACTTCGAGGATTTTTAGATTCTGATGCTGATATTATTATGTCAATATTTGATTTGAAAAATCCAAATGGTTATGGTCGTGTTATTATAAAAGAAAATCAAGTTCAAAAAATTGTTGAACAAAAAGATGCAACAGAAAATGAACTTAAAGTAACAACTGTAAATGCTGGTATTTACGCATTTTCTAAAAAAGTTATTGAAAAATACATTCCTCTTTTAAGTGATAATAATGCTCAAAAAGAATACTATCTAACAGATGTTATCTCAATGGCAAAAAAAGATGGTTTAAATATCTCTCCACTTTTAGTTGATGAGGGGTATTTTAAGGGAGTAAATTCTAAAAAAGATTTATCCGATAGCGAAATAATTATGCAAAATAGAATTAAAACCTCTTTAATGGATGCTGGTGTTACTATGCAACTTCCACAAACAATTTATATAGAAGAGGGAGTTACTTTTGAAGGGGAATCAATAATAGAAAATGGGTGTAGAATAACTGGCAATACACTTATAACTAACTCTCATATAAAATCTGGAACTGTTATTGAAGACTCTATCATCAAAAATTCAGATATTGGTCCTCTAGCACATGTTCGCCCTGCCTCACATATAGAAGATACTCACATAGGAAACTTTGTAGAGGTTAAAAAAAGTTCACTAAAAGGTGTGAAAGCTGGTCATTTAAGCTATATTGGTGATGCTCAGATTGATGAGGGAACTAACATTGGTGCTGGTGTTATCACATGTAATTATGATGGGATAAAAAAATATAAAACTATTATTGGTAAAAATGTTTTTGTTGGAAGTGATTCTCAACTTGTAGCACCTCTTCAAATAGAAGATGATGTTATGATAGCAGCAGGGACAACACTAACAAGTGGGGCAGTACAAAAAGGATCACTAGCTATTAGTAGAGCTAAATTACGAAATATAAAAGGTTTCTATTATAAATTTTTTGGAGGGAAATAAATGAAAAAAAGTAATTTATATATAATTTTATTTTTAATGTTTACATCTTTTTTAGTAGCTAAAGAGAATATCTCTGTCTCTACTTTAACAGCAGTAAAATTCAACACAGTTTGTGCAAAATGTCATGAGGGGCAATGTAGTGGAAGACTAAGCTTTGATAGTGGTGCTAAAGCAGCTTACTCACATATTAACCGTTACACAAAAACTTCATCAGATGATGAAGTAAATGAATTTTTTACTATTTTAAAATATATGAAAAAAGAGTGTAAAATATTTCTTCCAAATTTAAAATATAAAGAGAACTATTCAAAAAAAGATATTTTACCATATGAAATACCTTCAAAAAAAGCCTATTTCATCCCGCTAGGCATACTAAAAATTGGAATATACACTTTAAAAATCAATATAGAAAAATTTAGACAATATAAAGTTGAAGTTATTTCAGAACATTTTGATATGTTATTAGATAAATGTGTTATATCTTGTTCACAAAAAAATGATTTATCCTATTTAGTTAAAGAAAAAGCCAATTATTATTTAAGAATTCAAAGCAAAGATAAACTGATTATCAATAACATTAAAAATTTTTAATATGATAGAAATTTATTAAACTTTATTGAAAGATTTGATACAATCACATAAAAATAGAGTGTGAGGTAATGCGATGCTTATTCCAGAAGATTTATTAAAAAATAAAAAAATACTTTTAGGTGTTACAGGCTCGATTGCTGTATATAAATCTTTAGAATTGGCTCGTTTATTTATCAAAGCTGGTGCAGATGTAAAAGTTGTTATGAGTGAAAGTGCGAAGAAATTTATTACTCCACTTACTTTTGAAACGATAACATCAAATCAAGTCTTAGATGACACTAATGAATCTTGGGTGCATGACCATAATCATATAAAAACTACTGAGTGGGCTGATTTGTTTGTTATTGCTCCAGCTACTGCAAACACTGTTGCTAAACTTGCAAATGCTATAGCTGATAATATGCTACTTCAATGTGCTTTAGCATATCCTAAAACAAAAATCATAGCACCATCTGCAAATACTAACATGATTAATAATCCGATAACACAAGCAAATCTTAAAATGCTAAAAATAGCTAACTACGAGATGGTTGATACTCAAACAAAAGAGTTAGCTTGTAAAACTACTGGTGATGGAGCGATGGCTGAGCCAATAGAGATTTTTTGGCACTCAGCAAAAGCTCTACTTCAAAATGATTTTTACAAAGATAGAATGGTTATGGTAACAGGTGGAGGAACAATAGAAAAAATTGATGATGTTAGATATATTTCTAATTTTTCTAGTGGAAAAATGGCTTCATCTTTAACCACTGCTCTTTACTGCATGGGTGCTGATGTAAATTTAATCTCTACTAAATTTGAAGACAACCTACCCTTAGATATTCACACTATTGATGTTCAAAATTCAGATGAAATGATGGAATACCTTAGTGATTCTGTTAGAATCGCTAAAAAAGGAAAACTCTCAAAACCAACTTTAATGAGTAGTGAACAGATTCATCTAATTCAGAAAAAACCATATCTTTTTATGGCAGCAGCTGTTAGTGATTATATTCCTAAATTTCCCCAAGATGGAAAACTAAAAAAAGATATGCTTGGAGATGAGTTTGAACTCTCACTAACTAAAAATATTGATATTTTAAACTCTATTGATAAAGATGGAATTATAACTGTTGGATTTAAAGCAGAGATGGACGAAAAAAATGCAGAATCTAATGCTTCAAAAATGTTAGAGTCTAAAAACTTAGATGCTGTTTGTTTAAATGTACTAAAAGACTCATCAAGTTTTGGAAGTGATACTAATAAGATTGAGTTTATCTCTGCAAAAAAAATAGAATCAATCCCACATGCCGATAAACTTAGTGTTGCTTTTGAAATTTTAGAACATGCACAAAGAATAGCTAGTGAATAACGCTACACACATAGCCATCATAATGGATGGTAATGGTCGTTGGGCTGAACTTCAAGGTAAAAAAAGAGTTAAAGGGCATGAAGAAGGTGCGGAGGTTGTTAAAAAAATCACTACTTACTGCTCAAAAAATCCAGATATAGAAAGACTAACACTATATGCTTTTTCTACAGAAAATTGGAAAAGACCAAGATTAGAAGTTGAATTTTTAATGAAACTTTTAGAAAAATACCTTAAAAATGAGCTAACAGTTTACTTAGAAAATAATGTTAGATTTGAGCCTATTGGAGATATTAGAGCATTTTCAAAATCTTTACAAAAAACGATAAAAGATGTAAAAGAAAAAACTGCTCATTGTGATGGTCTAGTACAATCATTAGCTTTAAATTATGGTGCTCAAGATGAGATGATAAGAGCAATAAACAAAATAAAAAAATGTGATGAAGATATAACTGAGACAATGTTAAGCAATGCACTAGATTGTAATCATAATGTTGATTTACTTATTAGAACAGGTGGAGACCATAGACTCTCTAACTTTTTACTTTGGCAATCAGCTTATGCAGAACTCTTTTTCACAGATACACTATGGCCAGATTTTACAACTAACGATTTAGAAAAAATAATTAAAAATTTTACAAAAATTGAAAGAAGATTTGGAGGATTAAAATAATGGAAATTTTATTAGCAACTCTGTTAGGTCTTATTTTAGGTTCATTTTTAAATGTGGTAATCCTGCGTATTCCTAAAGATGAAAGTATTGTTTTTGGAGCTTCTCACTGCACTACATGTGGGAACAGTTTAAAACCTTGGCATAATATTCCTCTTATTTCATGGATTATATTAAGAGGGAAATGTTCTTTTTGTAAAACTCACATATCAATTCAATATCCTATCATTGAGTTTATATCAGCTCTTATATTTTTCATACTTGCAACAAAATATGGTATCAGTTTACCAATCTTCTTTGTAGGAATTAGTTTTTTAACTCTTTTAGCTCTATCCATGATAGATTTCAAATACAAAATGGTTCCAGATTCTCTTAATCTTTTAGCTATGGTTTTTGCGATTTTTGGAGCATGGAGTATTAGTGGATTTTTTATAAATTTTCAAAATGCATTGCTATTTGCTGGTGGATTTACACTACTTAGATTTGCACTCTCATACATACTAACGGCATCATCCCAAAGAGCAGCTAAAAAAACAGAAACTTCTTGGACTAAAAACTATCATACCTACCCTTTTATCGAAGCTATGGGTGAAGGTGATATTATGGTAGCAGCAACTATGGGAGCCTTACTTGGGGTTAAACTTACTTTAGTAGCAATATTTTTATCAGCCCTTTTAGCTCTTCCTGTAATGCTTGTTCTTTTAAAGCGTTCAGCAGAGGAGCAAAGAGTTCCATTTGTTCCATTTTTAGCACTTGCAACTTTTATCGTTTATATTTATGATACACCTATATTAAATTATATTGAGGCAAACTACTAATGACTAAACTCCAAAAGTATATTATCAGCCACCTATCTATACTTTTTTTATCTATATTTTCAGCATTATTTGCAATCGCATCGATTATATTTTTAATTAAACTTGCTACTTTTACAGCTATTATTCAACTAACTATTTTAGATATGACAAAATTATATATTTTTGTTATCCCCGAATTACTTTTTTTCACTTTACCTATAACTTTTTTTGTAGCAGCAGCATTAACCATATTTAGACTATCAAATGACAATGAAATAGTAGTTTTATTTGCTCTTGGTATTCATCCAAAATTTATACTTAAAACACTTTTAAAACCTGCTCTACTCTTATCTGCTCTTCTTATATTCAATTTTTTTGTTGTGTTTCCACATGCCAAGACCTTATCTAAAAATTTTATATCACATAAAAAAAGTGAAGCAAAATTCAATCTATCTGCTTCAGAATTTGGACATAAATTTGGTGACTGGTTACTTTACCTTGGAGAAGAGATAGGTGAAGAAACATTTTCTAATGTATATCTATTTAATAAAAAAGCTGAAGAAGAGATACTAATAGAAGCTAAAAAAGCTGAAATTATAAATGATTCGGGTGTTTTAAAACTTAAACTTTTTGATGGTGAGGGGTATAGTTATTCAAAAGAAAAATTCACTCAAATGAACTTTGAAACAATGCTTATAAATGATACTATGAACTCTGATTTACTTGAGTATAAAAATGCGATAGAGTACTGGACAGCAGTTAAATATAGAGAAAAAAGAACTCGTAAATTTATAACAGATATACTTCTTAGCCTTTTGCCTGTTGTAAGTTTATTTTTTATATTAAGTATTAGTATAGTTCATGCCAGACATCAAAAAGGTAAAATATACCTATATCTTTTTCTTGGATTATTAGTTTACTATAGTGCAACTCTTTATCTTCAAAAAATATTTGTTTTTT
>JAIOSY010000014.1 GCA_021107375.1 Sulfurimonas sp. | reverse complement strand
TATCAAGTGAGTAAGCAACAAGACTTCCTGCAGCAGAACCACGACCTGGTCCAACAGCTATCCCCATCTCTTTTGCAACTTTCACAAAATCCCAAACTATCAGCATATACCCTGGGAACTTCATAGAATTGATAATATCCATCTCAAAGATTAATCGCTCTTTATACTCTTCATGTCTAGCTTGGGGAACATGAATTAACCTATTTTTCAGACCTCTTTCACAACAAAAAGTAAAATACTCTGCATCAACTATATCTTTATCATCACTACTTAAAGGACAACCATCAGCTTTTGCATACTCTGGTGTAAATTTAAAGTTTGGAGGTGTTGGAGTTTTTACAACTGGTACAAACTCCTCTATTTTATCTACTATCTCTTGAGTATGTTTAATAGCCTCTGGAATATCAGCAAAAAGTCTTGCCATCTGCTCAGGGCTTTTTAGATAAAACTCATGAACAGAGTGACGCATACGATTTGGGTCATCATAAAGTTTATTCATACCGATACACATAAATGCCTCATGATACTGAGCATCCCCTGGATAAGTATAGTGAGTGTCATTTGTAGCGATTATCTTGATACCTGTCTCTTTTGAGATTTTAAGGATTTGCTCATCGATGAAAAGTTGGTCACCAATCCCATGACGCATAAGTTCAAGATAGAAATCATCGCCAAACATCTCTTGATATTCTCGTGCAACTGCTAAAGCACCTTCATAACCTAAGGCACCATTTCTTACATTTCTCTCATTTGCAAGATTTAAGTGCCAGTTAACTTCCCCTTGCAAACATGCAGAACTACAAATCAACCCTTCACTATGCTCTCTAAGCTCATTTTTGTTGATACGAGGAAAATAGTACATCCCCTCTATAAAAGCCTTAGAAGAGAGGTACATAAGATTTTCATAACCCTTTTTATTTTTAGCAAAAAGGCAGATATGAAATCTCTGTTTAGTAGATTTATCACCTATTGTTTCACCATTATGAATATACCCTTCAATCCCGATAATAGGCTTAATCCCAGCACCCTTCATCTGATGATAAAAGTCAATAGCCCCAAACATATTTCCATGATCAGTCATAGCGACAGAGGTCATTCCAAGCTCTTTAACACGAGAAACTAAGTTAGTAAGTTTATTTGCTCCATCAAGTAGAGAATATTCGGTATGGAGGTGTAAGTGGGTAAATGGTTGTACGCTCAAAATAATTACCTTTAAATAGTGCTAAATTATTAAAGTGATTATAGTAAATTTGTCTTAATTTGAAGTAAGTTTTTTTATTAGAGTCCACATGCCGTGGCATGTGGGAAATGTAAGTTTATTTTAAAAGCTCTTTCCAAGCTTTTTCAATCTTTGCAACAAGCTTTTTAGTTATACCTGTTACCTCTGTAAGAATTGAACTATTTTGATGTAAAACACCTACCACTTCATCTATATTTTCAAAATGATTTATGATATTTTTAACTTTTTTCTTTCCAATTCCATCTATAGATGAGAAAAAGTCACTTATCTCTTCTTTAGTTATTTTTATTTTATCCATTGCTGATTCTGATGTTTCATCAGTAGTTGGATGTGGAGCATCTTTAGCTTTTGGAGATTTAGTTTTCATCCCCTTAGCAGGTTTAAGAGCAAGATTATCTTGATAATTATAAATTTCACTTGGCCACTCTTCATGCCATCTACGCTTAATATCATATATCTTGTACTCTTTATCTAACTTATGTAAATGAACTTTTTTACCACCATAATTTTTCTTTTTATTTCCAAAATATTCACCATCATAAGAGGGAGAAAATTTACCAAAATGAAGATGTCTAAGAGTTCTAAGGATTGAAGCATCCATTTTTCCTAACTCTTCCCAGTTAAACATTGGCATGTGAGGTTTTCTAAATCTACCTTCACTTAAACTCCACATAATATACTGAGCAATCCAATCTCTTATATATGGAAATGCTGCAAATGCAGTAGCACATTCTAAAATACGGGGAACACCATCAATACCATAAGCAACATCACAAGCCCAGTACTCAGCATTTGCAGCCTTAGAAACTTTAACAGCTAAATCAAGAACATTTTTAGGAACATCCATATAATCCATACTTCCACCCTGAGAAGTATTTGTAAGCCATTCACCCTCTGGAGCACGACGCCAAAAAGCACAAACAGGTTTATGTCCAATTAGCATTACACGAATATCAGCTTCCATAGGAACAAAATCTTGCATATATTGTGGGTGATATTTTTTATCGTCAAGTAATTCTCTTGCTTCTGTATAAGAATCAACTTTATGAACAAAGTATCCACCATAATTTGATGGTTCATAAGATTTTTTAATGATTTTTGGATATTCACATTTTTGCAGAAATTTATCTGCATTTTTGTGATTGTAGTAAACATAAGTTTTTGGAATAGGAAGGTCATATTTCCAAGCAAATCTAGTTACATTTTCTTTAGATTTATTAGAAAACTGAGTATCCATAGATGGGATAAATCTAACATGAGGAAGCTCTCTCGCGATTTCACGGAAAGTTTCATAAGCAGTTGCTGGGATATTACCGATTAGTACATCGATTTTTTTTCTTTTTACCTCTTTGATAAATCTTTCTTTATCATTTTTCCAGTGGTAAGTTACTGTCTCTATTTTGTTCGGCCAACCCTTAAAGTTTGAGTGGTCAAAAAATCTTAATACATAATCAAGATATAAAAATCCTAGCTTTGGTAGTTGCTTATTTGTTAAACCCATGTTACTTTTTCTCCATTTTTATAAAATATATGTAAAATTATAGTGAAAATGTCTTAAATTTAAGTTATGAACTTTATTTTAATACTAAATTCTGCTCCAAAATACTTTTTATTATCTATATTTATCTCTCTATTTTTAATCTCAATACTACCATCAAAATGTTGTGTAATAATTTTCTTACTCATAAATAGCCCAATTCCAGTCCCTTGTGACTTATGTTTAGTTGTAAAATATGGATCAAAAATTTTCTCTTTTATCTCACTAGAAATTCCACCTGCATTATCATATATTTTAACTATTGCTAAATTATTTTCTTTTGAAATTTCTATATTAACAACTTTATTATCAATCTTTTTTTCAAGTAATATATCTTTAGCATTATTTAAAATATTTAAAAAGACTTGTGAAAGTTCACTGCCACTTCCATTTAAAGTAAATTTTTCATCACTATTTTTAAAATAAATATTAATATTATTATCTTTATAAGACGCTTCTGTCAGACTAATAGATTTATATATCACTTCACTTAAATCAAAGAACTCTTTATCTTTATCATGCTTTAAAAAATTTCTAAAATCATCAATGGTTTTTGAAAGGTGCTGAGTGTGTTCTTTAATTTTCACAAAAGTTTCATCCAACTCTTCATCACTAATAAGCTTATTTTTATATCTAAGTCTTGCACCTGTTGCCATTGTACTTATTGAACTTAAGGGTTGTCTCCATTGGTGTGCAATATTTCCTATCATCTCACCCATAGCTGCAAATCTTGATTGTTCCATAATCAAACTGTCTTTCTCTTTTTCTTTAGTTATATTTTGAATATTTGCTACAACTATTTTTTTACTTTCATCTATATTTGTACCAAAAGAGATTCTAATTGGAAAAATTGTTTTATCTTTATGCTGCCCCTCTAACT
>JAIOSY010000247.1 GCA_021107375.1 Sulfurimonas sp. | reverse complement strand
ATCGCAATAGTTCGATTATCAGCACTTGGAGATATTGTTAACAGTGCTGTTGTTTTGCAGTTTATACATAAACAATTTCCACATGCCAAGATAGAATGGATTACGGAGGAAGTTTTTGCTCCACTACTCAAAACTCATCCCCTTTTTCACGCTACACATGGGATAAATCTTAAAAAATTAAAAAAAGAGAGAAGTTTTTCACTTTTAAAAAAAACCATTTCTCATCTTCGTTCACTTGGTGAGTTTGACATTGTTATTGATATGCAAGGACTTATTAAATCAGCTATTGTGACTAGAGTTATCTCTAAAAATACTCATGGTTTTGATAAAAATTCAACTAGAGAGGGATTAGCTTCTCTACTTTATAAAACAACTTCAAATATACCTTATGATGAAAATATAGTAAAAAGAAACTGTTTTGTGGTAGCTGATGCTCTTGGATTTGACATAAATGATACCATGCTTTTAAAAAAAGATAAAGTATTTTTAAACACTAAAGTATATCCACATGTGCCCGAGCGAAGCGACAAATACTCCTGGGGTGCCAAGAGTGAAAAAAAGAACATTGCTGTTGTTTTTGGAGCATCGTGGGAATCTAAAAAATACCCTAAAGAAAACATAGTAAAACTTTGCGATAAACTAAAGCAAAATTGCTTAATCATTTGGGGTGATGAGACTGAAAAAAAAGATGGCATGTGGATTTGTGAAAATTCAAAGTACGCAACACTTGCTCCAAAACTATCTCTAGTTGAACTTGTTTCATTTATAAGTTCTTGTGATTTACTTATCGGTAATGATACTGGCCCAACCCATATGGCATGGGCTCAAAATATACCATCTATCACACTTTTTGGACCAACTACAACTAGAATGATTTATAAAACTCCCAAAAATATTGGGATTAAATCACCCTCAGAGGTAAATATCTTTAAAATTGATAAAAACGATTTTTCAATAAAAGAGATAAAAGTTGAAACAATCGTTGAAAAAGCGAAGGAATTACTAAAATAATGGGCTTTAAATTATTTTTGATACTAGAAAAATTTTTAATGCAATTGCCAAACTCATGGAGAAAAGGATTTTTTTCACTTCTTGCAACTATTGGGTACTACACATCAAATAGATATAAAAAAGTTTCACACCAAAATCTAGACTTTCTTTTTGATAACAAAATGAGTGAAGATGAAAAAGATGAAATCACAAAGTACGCTTTTAAAAATCTCTCTTTTAATTTTCTACATGCAATGGAACTTAGACATATGTCAAAAGAGGATTTACAAAAGAAAATCACAATACAAAATATAGAAGCTATTGAGAAAGTTCATGCTGAGGGTCGAGCTGTTATCTATGTTACAACCCACTATAGTTCTTGGGAACTCGGTGGTGCTTCTATCGGTGCTTTTATAGAACCACTTATAGCAGTTTATAAAAAAATGAAAAATCAGGTTTATCAAGAGTGGTTACTAGAGGCTCGAGACTCTTTTGGAAATATCTCTATGGAAAAAAGTAATGTTGTAAAACCACTTGTGAGAAATCTAAAAAAAGGTTTGGCATGTGGACTTTTAATCGATACAAATATTAATAAAAAAGAGGGAGTTATAATCAATTTTATGGGTAAAACTCTTCGTCAAACCTCAACACCAGCATTTTTAGCCAGAAAATTCAATGCAGCTATAATTCCAGTAACGATAAGAACAGATGATGAAGACAACTACACACTCATGCTTTTTGATGAGATAAAAGTTCCAAAAACAGATGATGTTAATGATGATATACTTAAAGCGACACAACTTCAAGCTGATTGGTTGGGTGATTTAATAAAAAAAGAACCAAAATTTTGGTTTTGGTTACATAGAAGATTTAAAAATGATCACCCAGAAATTTACATGTGAGGGATGCCATTTCAAAGCATTTTTATAAATAAAATAATTTTCTAAGGTTTACACTCTTTACTTCTAGCCTCAAAAAGCTTTAAAATTGTCAAGAAAAATGCAGTAATTGCAGGTCCCAAAATCATTCCCCAAAAACCAAAAGTAGCTAGTCCCGCGATAATAGCAAAAAAGATAACTAACTCATTCATTCTTGTATCATCATCTTTTAAGAGTCTCTTGTTAATCTCTTTTATGATTAGTGGTTTTATAAATGTATCTGCTACTATCGAGATAACAATAAGAGAATAAAGAGCTATAAAAATAGCATTTGCACTATTTCCAACTGCAAACTCATAAATCATAAAAGGTAACCACATAATAACCCCACCAAGAACAGGAACAAGTGAAGAAAATCCATACATTATTCCAAAAAGAAGTCCATTATAGCCCATAAATGAGATTGCTACACCAAATAAAATCCCTTCAAACATCGCAGTTACGATAATTGAATAAAAAACAACACTCATAACAGCTGAAAGTTCTTTTGCCAAAAGTGTTGTTTCATCAACAGACATTTGGATAACTCTTTTTAAAAAATCAACAATATATGAACCGTTATATTGTGCAAAAAAGTAAAAAATTATTATAAGAAACGCATTTTTAAGAAATCCTGCACTAAAAGCCCCTATTTTTGCTGTTAAGCCAAAAGCAGAGGTGGTTAAAGAATTTATATTTATATCTTCAATTGCATCATTTATATATGGAGCAATAAAATTTAAATATTCTGGTGGACTTTGAATAAAGTTATTGATATACATCTCTATCTTAACAAAAACTTCTGGGTCTAGTGAGTTTAACTGTATCGTTAAAGTTGCTAAAAAATAACCTAGTGGTGCGAAAAATAAAACAGCTAAAAGAAAACTTGAAATAAGTGCTGCTAAAAATTTAGACTTAAAAATATTTTCAAAAAAATCCTGAATATTTGATGTTGAGATTGCTAAAAGTGCTGCGATAGTTATACTTAAAATAAATGGGGTATAAAGTAGATACATCCAGTAAAGGGATGTGGCAAAGAGTATTGCTACAAAAAATTGTGGCTTCACGAAAAAAGACCTCCATCATCCAATGGTGTTGAAATATTTAAAACATCATAAGTCATTCTAGTAGCCCTTCTCCCTTTTGCTGTTCGCTCAAGATAACCATTTGCTATAAGATAAGGCTCTAATACATCTTCAACTGTTCCCTCATCTTCACTTAATGAAGCAGCAATTGTACTAAGTCCCATCGCTCTACCATTGGCAGAAACTAAAAGATTTAAAAGTCTTAAATCCATCTCATCAAACCCATGAGAATTAATACCTAATTCATCTAAAGCATATTTTGTTCTAGCATGATTTATATCAAACTCTTCTGCAACCTCAGCAAAATCTCTTACTCTACGAAGAAGACGCAAAGCTATACGAGGTGTTCCACGACTTCGCTTAGCTATCTCAAGTGAAGCTTCATAAATTATCTCTTTATCAAGCTTGGTAGATGCTTGAGCTATAATCTTCGCTAATTCTAAAGAGTTATAAAATTGCATTCTAAAACTCATACCAAATCTATCTCTAAGTGGATTTGAGAGCATTCCTGCACGAGTTGTAGCACCAATAAGAGTAAATCTTGGCAAATCTATTTTAACAGTTTGTGCTGCTGGTCCACTACCTATGATAATATCTATTCTAAAATCTTCCATAGATGAGTAAAGAATCTCTTCAACTGCAGGTGAAAGACGGTGAATCTCATCTATAAAAAGTATATCACCCTCTTCTAAATTTGTTAAAATCGCAGCTAAATCCCCACTTTTTTCTATCATTGGAGCAGCTGTTACTTTGATATTTGCATTCATCTCATTGGCAATAATTAAGGCTAAAGTAGTTTTTCCAAGTCCAGGAGGTCCAAAAAATAAAACA
>JAIOSY010000141.1 GCA_021107375.1 Sulfurimonas sp. | reverse complement strand
TTAAACTAAAAAATGATTTATAATCACCTTTATCAATAGCCTTATTTATATTTTTATGAATTTCATTTAAAATATAATCATGTTTTTTTTGAAGTTTTCTAAGTCTAAAAAGATACTCTTTTATCTCTTGTTTATCTTGAGTTTTATCAACTTTATAACCAAAATTTTTAAGCTTTTGTACATCTTTTATATAATCAAGTGAACATTTATTTATACTATCTATATTACATAGTTTAGCAATAGGTTCAACTGAATCATAAAGTGGTGTAGAAAGTTTTTTAAATACTAAAGGGTACTCTTGTGAAAAACCCATTGTTATTAAAATAGTTAAAAAAGTTAAAAATCTAATCATTTTATATATACTTAGGAATTAAACTCTTTATCTTTTTATAAATTTTATCAAAATCAGTTGAGTAAACTCTTGTTCCTGCAATTGAAGTTGCAAAGTTAGTATCTCTCTCCCATCTTGGAACTAAATGCATGTGAATATGCTCAGCTATCCCTGCCCCTCCAGCACGACCAAGGTTCATTCCGATATTTACACCTTGTGCAGAAATAGCCTCTTTTAAAAGTGCTACACCTTTTTGAGCCAAAGCACTCATATGTAACCAAACTTTAGGGTCTAACTCTTCTAGTTTATCAGTATGGGCATGTGGAATTATCATAAAATGCCCAGGAGTATATGGATAACGGTTCATAACCATAAAACAGTGTTCATCACGATAAAGGACATGTAACTCTTCATCATCTTTGGAATGCCTGTCCTCCTTGGTTGTGGATGTACTTATATGACAAAATACACAACCCTCAATCTTTTTATTTGTAACATACTCATCTCGCCAAGGGGCATACAATATATCTTCCAATTTAAAATCCTCTTAATTCTACCTCAAAGAGGCAAGCTTTTAGGAATGCTAACAAATGGCATTCTCCACGCTGAGTAGCCACAGCGGCTCCAGCGAGGTAAAGGGAATTACTTCCCTTTACGGACTAATTAAAGAAACGCAAAAACTAAATCTGGAAACAGTATAACTAAACCTAAGCCTAAAAGTTGTAAAAGTATAAAAGGAATTATCCCTTTATATATCTCTATCGTTTTAATTGTATCCCCAGCAGCACCTTTTAAAAAGAAAAGTGAAAGTCCAAACGGAGGGGTTAAAAATGAAGCTTGTAAATTAAGAGCGATAAGAACTGCGAACCAGATAGGGTCTATTCCAAAAGCATCCATAACAGGAACTAAAATAGGCACAATAATAAAACTTATCTCTATAAAATCTATAAAAAAACCAAGTATAAAAATACTAAGCATTGCAATCCCAATAAAAACCCAAACATCACCAATATCATCTTGAAAATATTCTAAAATTAAATCACTTCCACCAAGTTCATTAAAAACAAGAGAAAAAGCTGTTGCACCGATGAGAATCATGAAAATCATACCAGTTAATTTTATAGTTTCAAAACTAGAGTATTTTATCATCTCAAAATTTAGTGAGTTATTAATAAGAGCTAAAACTAAAGCACCGATAACACCAAAGGCAGCTGATTCCGTAGGAGAAGCGATTCCTGCGAAAATACTTCCTAAAACTGATACCATTAAAAGTAGAGGTGGAACTATTGAGACTATTATCTCTTTTGTACTAACTTTTTGTATATCTTTTAAAATTGGTGCGGCATGTGGATTTAGATATGCTTTGATTAAAATATAAGCGATGTAGAGTCCAACTAAAACAAGCCCAGGAAGAACTGCACCCATAAAAAGTTCACCAACACTTACACTCATAACATCACCTAAAATGATTAAGATAATTGATGGAGGTATAATCTGCCCAAGAGTTCCACTCGCTGCAACAGTACCACTTGCTAAACCTTTATCATATCCAGCTTTAAGCATTAATGGAAGTGCTATTACACTCATCATAACAACAGAGGCAGATACTATCCCAGTTGAAGCGGCAAGCATTGCTCCAACTAAAACAACACTAACAGCTAATCCACCACGAACATCACGAAACAGAGCAGACATAGAGATTAAAAGTTTTTCTGCCATTTTTGACTTCTCTAGTACTAAACCCATAGCGATAAAAAGAGGAACTGCCATAAGAGTTGTATTTGACATAATCCCAAATATTCTAAATGGAAGCACTTCAAAAACTTCAAAACCAAGTTCAGGGATTAAGAAAGCAAAAGCGATAGATACTGTTCCAAATACAAAAGCTACTGGAATTCCTACTAAAAGCAGTATTAAAACCACGACAAACATAAACAAAGCTATCATAATGATTTCCAGAGCCAAAAGTTTGTTTTAGCATCTTTTATAGCTTGAAGTGATAAAAACACAAATGAAAGAGGAAGCAGAGCCTTAACAAGATAACGATACTCAAGCCCCCCTGGATTTGAAGATGCCTCATTTTGAACAAAACTCATCTCTACAAATCCAAGCCCTATATATATGATAAGAAAAGAAAAAGGAAGTATAAAAAACAATGAAGAGATAAAATTTATAAGAGCTTTAGTTTTTTGACTATATGAAGCATAAAAAATATCCACCCTAACATGTGCATTTTCTCT
>JAIOSY010000241.1 GCA_021107375.1 Sulfurimonas sp. | reverse complement strand
TTTTATATTTTTTATTTATTAAATATTGTGTAATTTTACCCTTTTGGTCATAACCCATCTCACAAGAAAAAAACTTAATCTCTCTTTTTAAGACTTCATCAAGAAGTTGTTTTATTATCTCATCTCCAACCTCTCCACCAAAGAGTGCATTTTGAGGTTCATAATCTAAATTTGATTCAAGTTCAACTCCATTTTCTATATATGGAGGATTTGAAACTAAATAATCTATATCTTCAGTTATTGGCTCAAGAAGTGAACCTAATTGTAACTCTATTCTATTTTCAAGTCCAAATTTAGCTATATTTATCTTTGCAATCTCTATGGCATGTTCAGATATATCTATAGCAATTATCTTGGCATGTGGGAATTTTAAAGCTAACATAATTGAGATTATCCCACTCCCAACCCCAACCTCAACAAAACTAATCTCGGCATGTGGGTTATTAACGGTTTTAATAACTTCATCAATAAGTATCTCTGTTTCAGGACGAGGTATTAAAGCACCCTCTGCTATATAAAACTCTTCGCTATAAAAACTAACTCTATTTGTGATGTATTCAAAAGGCTCATTCTTGGCTCGTCGATTTACCCATTCAAACAACTCATCAACATTTTCAACTTCTGTATTTTGATTTGTAATTAGCCAAAGTTCATCTACATCTAAATGAGCCATTAAAAGAAGTTGTGCTTCTCTTGATGCTCTTGGTATATATAGATTTAATCTCTTAGTTATCTTTTGTAAAAGCTCTTTTACTATTTGTTTATCTTGCATCTCATCACTTAAAATATAATTTTTTTACCCATTGCTGATAAATTTATTTTATCAACATACTTTACACTAAAAGGTATTGTTAAAACACCATAGCACTCATTTATTTTATCTTTTATTATACTTTTTTTTATCTCTTTTTGTGCTTGAAAAGTTATCAAAATCTGTTCACTTCTAAGTAAATCTTTTTTATATACTAACTCTACAATAGCTTTTTTAATCTCAGGGATAGATTCTAAAAGATTTTCTATTGCTATGGCAGAGATTCGTTTTCCTGCTATTTTAATTATTTTATTACCTCGACCAAGAAGAGTAAAACTATCATCATCTAACTCAATAATATCTTCAGTAACAAAGGGCTGATTTAACTTTTTAAAACCACCATCAAGAATATTTTTAGATATAAATGGGGAACTTACACTTAATTTATCATCCATACTCTTCACTTCAACATTTTCTAAAGGTACCCATTTTGAACTAGAACCAAATTTATATGCAATACCACCAGTTTCAGTTGAGCCAAAAAGTTGCATCAATGTTGTTTGATACTTATTTTCAAATTCAAAAACAGCATCACCCTCTAGAGGTCCAGTTGAAGATATAAAAAGAGAAGAGTTTAAATCTATACTATCACTTAATTTAGAAAGTGCTTTTATAAATACAGGAGTTGTAATCACTAAAGTTTCACCACTAGATGTCTCTTGTAGTAATTCATATGGTAAAAAATCATCCTTAACAATTAATTCTACATCACCAAGATATAAAGGTAAAAGTAAACCTGCCAAAACACCATAAATATGAACAAAGGGAACTGTTGCCACAACTCTTTTTATTTTATATTTTAGTAAAAGATTTTTTAAAACCTCAATCTCACTTAAAAGATTATCTCTACTTTTAAAAGCACCTACTGGAAAACCACTGCTTCCTGATGTAAAAAAAAGTAATTGAGCATCTAAATTTTTTATATCATCAACAAGATTTATATCATTTTGATTATGAAACTCCAAAAGTTGCTTATGATTAGCATCAAATAAAACCATCTTTTGCCCACTAACAAAGAAGGGTAAAAACTTTTTAATATATTCCAGTTTATTTGATGAATTGATAAATTTATAGTTTTTACTTGTCTCTACTTCAAAATCAAACTCTAGCATCTCTATAGAATTATCTGGATGAATATACTTTAAAATCACTTCATAACCTTTATAAGAAAAAATATACACAACACACCTAAACTAATCACAAGACCAATAGAACTTAAAGCTGTGATTGAACTAAAAACAAGCACTCCAAAAGCTCCAAATGTACTCAGTAGTGAGTATTTTATAGCTAACATTGTTCTAGTGACTTTCTTTGTATTACTCATATATATTCCATAGTCAATACCTATTGCAATAAGAATTATAAATGCAAAGATATGCATAATGTTTATATTAAAAAAAGTCACTAAAAATGTAAGAGTAAAACTTAATGGAAAAAGTATATAGTTGATTGCATAAAAAAATCTTTTTCTTACACTAAAAATCAACAATAAAATAATTATACTCATCACAAAGATAGAATATATAGCTATATCTTGATACATTTTATCTGCAACTTTACTAAACATATCTTTTACATTTATACTACACACACCCTCTTGCTTTAGTGCTTCATTTACATCATAAACCATAGCAATAGTATAATAATTATCTTCACTTTTATATGTAGATAAACCATAAGAGTTAAATATATCAAGGTTTTTTATCTCACATGATGGCATGTGGGATGTAAATTTATAAGCCTCACTAAAATAAAAATCCCTAAAACCAACTTTTAAAGCTTCTTCATTTAACATCTTATTTAATCTATCAAAATCATAATTTTCTAATAACTTTTTTCTCTTTAAACACTCATCTTTATCTAAAACAAAAGAGGCTAAAGAGAAAGATTTTTTTTGCCTCTTTTGTAAAATATGAAGAGTTTTTAAAAGTTTATCTTGGCATGTGGCTTGAATAAGAACGGGTTGTAATTTAGTTTTAGAACTTTCTTTAAATATCTTCTCAATATTATAAAGTTTTTCATTTTGATAATCTAAGTTTCTAATATTATTATCAAGTTTTATATTTAAAAAGCTATATGATAAAAGAAGTAATGCTGCTATTAAAAATATATATGAAGGTATCATAGAGTAGGACTGAACAGTTAATGAACCTTGTGAATACTCTTTTAAATCTAAATGCTTAAATACAAAAGTAAAAACAATATATGCAAAAGATAAAGAGAGCAGTGTAAAAAAGCTAATCTGAGAGATAAGAGTTACTGGGATAAAAGAAAAAATCGCAAAAGCACTAAGAGTTGTTAAAAATCCATAAAGTACATTTTTATCTACTCTCTTTTTAGAACTATAAAAATTATGAAAATAGTAATGAAAAAGATAGTCAATACTCACTGCCGTAATACTTACACCAAAACCCAAAGAGATAGCATGAAAATTATCAAAAACTGCGAGAGTTCCCAAAATAGCAAAAATTGTTGATGAAGTGAGGGCTATTAAAGTGTGAAAAAGTACCCTTATATTTTTTAAAAGTACAAAATACATAAATAATAAAATAACACCTGAGAGAACAGCTATAAGGCTAACATCCCCTTTTATTTTACTTGAGTTTTCAACTGTATAAAAAAAACCTGCAAAAGCGATAACTTCAGGATAAATATCTGTTATAGTTTTAATATCCTTGTATAAAACTTTAGCCTTATCTATTTGAGATGGTGATACATCTGTTTTTATATTTATAAGATAACCATAATCACCTAGCGTTAAATAACTACCTCTTGTACTGAAGTTTATTTTATTAGTGCTATCTAATTTAAAAAGTTTTAAGGGGTCATTTTTATCTATTGGTGTATAAAAAAAGCTATTCATCTGTTCATTATAAATAAATTTTAATTTTTCATTTATTGCCAAAGAATCCAACTTTATAGAGTTAAACTCTCCTAAAATTGCATAATTTTGTTTATAATATTTTTGTATCTCTTTTGATGGTGTAGTTTTATACTGAATTTGCTTTATACCATCAACTTTGTTTAACTCCTCAACTAACTCCTCAACTATCTTTTTTGAAGAGTTATCAAAACCTTTTACAGCGATTAAAAGTTCTTTTGTATATCCAAGTTCTGTTGCGATATGAAGTTTATTTACAGACTCTTTAGAGGCAAAGAGTGAAAGTAGATTTGTAGATAAAGAGAGGGTATCTTTAAATATAAAAGAAACACTTAAAAGTATAAAAAGAATTATATAATTAGCGTATTTCATTTTCTATACTTATCTTTATATTATCACCATTT
>JAIOSY010000012.1 GCA_021107375.1 Sulfurimonas sp. | reverse complement strand
AAATATCTTTTTTTCTTTTTAATATTTTTATGTTTTTATATAAATATTCACCTCTAAAATATCTTCTAAAATTAAATCTTTTTTTACTTTTTATAAGCATTTTATTTGGTAATTTAGAAGCTAAGAAAAATTCAATTGTTGAACCTAAAACCAAAAGCCATCCAAGTGGTGCAACGACAGTTAAAACATCCTCTTTTGTTGTAAAGTTATCACCAAGTAAACCTTCAAACAAAACAGTATAAAAAATAATACCACCCAAAATAGCGACAGTTGTAACAGCTTGAACAGAGCCATTGCCAATACTAATAAATTTATCTCCAACAAGTTCTTTAATGTAACCATACTTTGCAGGAGAGTAAATAGCACTTTGTAAAGCAAGTAAAAAGGTTAAACAAAAAGCTACATAAAACCAGCCATTATAGTAAGAAAGAGTGATAAGTGATGTGATTAGAATAGCTAAAATAGAGGAGTATTTCATAATTATATTTTTAGGAAATCTATCTGCTAAAAATCCAGATGGCGAAAACATTAATATAAAAGGGAGAAGTATAAGTGCATTTACGATTGATGTAAGAATTATCTGTAATTCACCATCATAAACTTTAAAGATAGTGTTTTGTATAATTATTTTATGCCCTAAATCTGTAAAAGCATTTAAAAAAACAACTGCGAGGTAATTAAATACCCCGACTATTGCAAACATTTTATTCATTGACAAGAGTTGTACTCCAACCCTCATAAAAACCTTGTTCCTCTTTAATCTTTAAAAAAAGTTCTTCAACAACTTTTTTAACATCCTCTTCTGTAACAGTATGTTTTTTAACTAAAGCAACACCATGCTCAAACTCTTCGCTACTTATATCATCTTTAAAATTAAAACCCTCAATATCTAAAGTATTTACAAATCTATTCTTTTGAGTTGGTGTTAAAAATGAAACATAATGCTCTACATCTCTAGGGATACTTAAATCTTCACCCTCTTCTTCTAAAAGAAAAATTATCTTAGAACTTTGTATATGAATAAGTTCTAACTCTGTTGGAAAAAGTTGAGTCTCATAAAAATTCCATTTTTTATCTTTAATAATGTTACTTTCATACACATAACCAGTATTTTTGAGCATCGCAGTAACCATAGAGTTTAACTCTTTTGAAGATGAAGCACAAAAGTAAAATTCACTCCAACCATCAACTATTCTAGAACCAAGATATTTTGCCTTATCTTCATACTCAATCGCAATAATAAGAGACTCTTTCGTCTCTAAAAACTCTTCATAAGATTCAGTAGAATCATCAAGCCCATCATACTTAACAAATACACTAAACAACCAAGGATAATCTTCTTTATATCCACCAGCATCAATATCTATCTCTATATTAAATAAAGTATCATTTTCTAATCTTTTAAATATTTCTCTCATAAAAGCTACCTAAATATCTATAATTTCATTAACTTCAAGACCAAATCCACTAAGTCCTACAAAGTCAGTTTGTTTCATTGAAGTGATAAGATTCATTTTAGATACACCTAAAGATGTAAGTATCTGAGCACCTGTTCCTATCTCTTTCATCGCTGCATTATCTTGATGTGTTGTTTTATTTATAAAAACTAAAATTCCAGAATTTTGCTTTAAATATTCTATAGAATTAACAAGATTATTATATTTTTCTTTGTTTAGTAGAAGTTCAATATCTGGGATAACATTATGAACTCTAACATTTGCAATCTCTCCAACTTTATCAAAAACAATCGCTGTATGCTCTATCCCATCATGGTCAGTAAATATATGTTGATTTACTTTAGTGCTAAAAAACTCTATCTCTTTAACTTCTGTTTCATTTACAAGGCTCTCATTAGCTAAACGATACTCAACGATATCTGAGATAAAAACAGTTTTAAGATTATGTTTTTCACCAAAAATATCTAAATCATCGCGTCTTGCCATTGTTCCATCTTCTTTTATAATTTCACAAATAACACCAGACTCACTAAGTCCTGCTAAACGACATAAATCAACAGAACCCTCAGTATGTCCAGTTCTAACAAGTGTTCCACCATCTTTAGCTATCAAAGGAAAGATATGACCTGGTTTTACAAGTTCCGTGGCATGTGAGATTGGATTTGCTACAATTTTAATAGTATCATCTCTCTCACCAGCAGAGATTCCAGTAAGAGCATCTTTTGCATCAACTGAAACTGTAAATGCTGTTTCATAAGAAGATGTATTTGAACTTACCATTGGATTTAAATCAAGTCTTGTAGCAATAGACTTACTTAAAGCTACACAAATCAATCCTCTAGCATGTGTAGCCATAAAGTTTACACTCGCAGGAGTAGAAAATGCAGCAGCATAAACTAAATCACCCTCATTTTCTCTATCTTCATCATCAATCATGATGACCATACTTCCCTTTTTTATCTCATCAATTGCTTCTAAAACTCTCTGGATAGCTGTCATTTTTTCTCTTTATTAATAATTTGATTTGATTATATATTAATTATCATTAAAAAGAGGTCAAAAAGTATTTTTAAATTTATCATAAATACCCTTGACATTAAAAAACAATTTGTCTATAATTTCGGCTCACAAACACACAGATGTTTGTTTAAAACACCGCGGAATAGAGCAGTTCGGTAGCTCGTCGGGCTCATAACCCGAAGGTCACAGGTTCAAATCCTGTTTCCGCAACCAATCTTTAAAAATAACAATGTTGGGGTATCGCCAAGCGGTAAGGCACTAGTTTTTGGTACTGGTATTCGGGGGTTCGAATCCCTCTACCCCATCCACCCTATAACACTTCATAAACACCTAAAATAAGCACTTTACAACTACTTTAAGTTTACAAATAAATACCTTTTGCTACCCTATTGCTACCCATTAATGAAAAAATACTACTTTATCGCCATTCTCTTACTTTATTTTGTATCTCTCTCATTGATAAATTAATTCTCATCCCCAATTCAAATAGTAAGTGCAACACTTAGTTAAACTGCTACATAAGATTTCGTAATTGTATCGAAAAATACTTCTGCTGGTGTTTGATAGCCAAGTATCTTTCTAGGTCTACGATTTAGTTTGTTCTGTACTTCAACAATTTGCTCATCTGTAATCTCTTTAAACAGTTTCTTTTTGGGAAAATATTCTCTGATTAATCCATTGGTATGTTCGTTAAGCCCTCGTTGCCAAGACTGATATGGATTTGCAAAGTAAAACTCTGTATCTAGTTCTTTAGCTACTTCTTCATGATATGAAAACTCTTTTCCATTATCACTTGTTATTGTAAGAGTGTGAGCTTGAACTGGTTTCAATAAATGGATTATTGCATCTGTTACAACTCTGGCTTGTTTAGCTTCAACCTTTTTCATTAGAGTGAACTTTGAATTTCTATCTACTAAAGTCACTATAGCTTGATGATGGTTCTTACCAATAATGGTATCGACTTCCCAGTCACCAACTCTAGATTTATCTTCAACAACTGCTGGTCTAAACTCTATTGGTATTCGGTTCTTTATCTGACCACGGCTACGGTATGAAGCACTTCGCTTAGTGTACTTTTTATTTTTATGTCTTAGCCATAAATACAATTTCCCACCACTTCGTTTATTGTGGTAAATATATCTGTAGATTGTTTCGTGGCTAACAGGTCTTAAATTTTTTAGTGCCATTCGTCCACTTATCTGTTCTGGACTCCAGCCTTCTTTCATAGATTTTTTTATATAGCTTGTATGCTTCTTTGTAAGCCTTCTGTTTTTGGTTTTATACTGATATCTAAGTCTTGCACTTACAGTTGCATTAATAGCGTTGTACTCATCGTTATCTAGTGAGTTTCTTTTTAGCTCTCTGCTTATTGTTGAGTAGTGAACTTTAATGTTTAGAGCTATAGCTCTTTGGCTAAGACCTTCTTTTTTCAAAGCTTCTATTTGGTATCGTTGCATCATGGTTAGTTGCTTGTATTTCATAAGTTTCCCTATCTTGCTGGATTGGAATCTTATTTTATCGCAGCTAACCTCTACCTTCAATCCACTCTTCTTAATTTTTATAAGTGTTGCACTTTAAACTTGAATTGGCG
>JAIOSY010000151.1 GCA_021107375.1 Sulfurimonas sp. | reverse complement strand
TATCTTTTTTTGAAGCAGCAGCTACTATCTCTTTTTGAATATCATTCTTTTGTCTAAGAGATTGAGTCACTTCAACTGTTTGAGTATTTTGTTTAAGTTGATTAAAGAAGTCTCCAGCACCTACGCTAGATAATTGTTTAGAATCCCCAAGAAAAAACACTCTTGAGCCTTCTGACTCAGCTCGTTTAAGTAACTGATTGGCTTTTTTAGTATCTAGCATTGAAGTTTCGTCTACAACATATATTTTATCTTTTTTGCTATCTTCACTTTTCCTCATTAAAAAAGAATCTACTGTTGAAGCTTTTAATCCACTAGCTTCTTTTGCCTCTAATGCAGCTTTTCCTGTAGGAGCTAAGACTTCTATAGACACCTTACTTCCCTGTTCTTCATTCGCCATTCTAAGGCTGTCTAACATAGTTGTTTTCCCAACTCCACTATTTCCTTGTATTGCTATGAACTGGCTCTTAGAACTTAAAAATTCTTTTGTGGCAGTTCTTTGACCATGCGTAAGTGAAAATCCTTTCTTAGCTTCATATTTATCTATCATTTCATGAGCTACTTTATCACTCATAATTGGCTCACTTTGAACTTGGTTCTTTAGGATTCTAATATTACTTCTCTCAATCATGTGCATAGATTTAGTAGTAAAAGTCTTATCGTCAACTTTTTTAATTGCTGAACCATAGGTTTGACCTGTTTTATTAACATTGTTTAGCTCTTTTTCAAGATCATTAATACTAAATTGTCCTAATGATATTCTTGAACTGTTAAGCAATAAATCTTTTTTTGAGAACTTTGCTTCATTCTCAGATAAAAGTGAAGCTGCTTTTTCAAGCACCTCTTTCTCATTTTTAAATTGAAAACCCTTATCAGTAGATTTTGCACTGTTCGCTAATTCCTTAAAACTTTTAGCTCCCTCAATATCTAAGCCTTTTAACTGCTCACTCCAATTTTTTTTTAAATCAATACTATCATAGTCTTTCTTTTCAGATTTTAAAGTGTGTTGAATATATACCTCGTCCTTTACAGATTCAAGACCTCTATCCTGCATAGTGCCTTTTATTTCCATATGCCTTTTTGAAAAATTATCTATAATTTCTTGATCCATTTTTATATCAAAATTTCCATAGGCTTTTTGTTCTATTGCATATCCTAGATTTGTAACTTCCTTTGCAAGTTCTGATTTGTAAACTTGATTTATCAATCTTTGATCTTTAAACAGATCACTTGCGTCAAGTGCTTTAAATTTATTATCTTTTTGATCAAAACTCATATTAAACGCAAGTACATGACTATGTAGGGAAGGATCTGGTGCATTTCCTTCAGTAGCTCTTGATACAGAATGTTTAGCACTAGCAATAAGTAGGTTATTGCTATCTCTTGATACTCTTTGGCTTGAACCGTCTTCTTGCTTTTCAAATCCTCTTACTTTTGCATAATCACTTTCAAGCTTTTCAATCGTTGATTGCACAGCTTTTTCATGTGCTTCAATTAACCTACTATCATGATTCAATGCTAAGATAGATATCGATTTTGGGGCAGATAAAGGAGCGTCGAATATTGCGTTCTCACTACCATTTGTAGTATTAGCAGCACGATTTAATAGCTGCGTTCCTTGAGGATCTTTGCCTTCAAGTAAATTAGAAAACTCTTCAGGGGTAACTTCACTACCTTTTAGTCCAAAATGTTCTGATAATTTACCATGCCACTCTAAATTATTGCCCTCTTGATTGTTATTGAAAATTGGATCTTTCTCGTAATAGTAGTTTTTAGCAGAACTACTTGATATAGAAGCTATCTTCATACTCTCTCTCCTAGAATATCCTCAAGCTGAAGTTCTAAATCTTCCAAGGAGTTGTCAGTATTCCAATATTTTCTGACAATTGAAGCTACTTTTTTATCTGTAGCCTCTTTAGCTATTTTCATTTGAGTATTAATTAAATCCTCCTCTCTTTTGATTTTAGCTTTTAATTTATCCTCTTCCTCTTTTAGCTTTTTGCGAAGCTTCTCTTTTTCCAACTTTAGTTTATTTTGAGATTTTTTTATCCTGTTAAACAGCTCTTCTTCTCTGCTAGGACGACCTTTTTTTACTTTAATGGACTCTTGTGTATATGTTGCACTGTGAGTATTTTCATACATAATATTTCTCCTCGTGTTTATTTTTGTCATATTGACTTATAGTAATAAGTGCGAGAGTGCGTTAAGTGTTAAATACTTAATGAAAATCCATATATAACTAGATATTAAAGGTGTAAATACATGAAAATCTCAAAATATATATCTTCCTTTTAGGATAAAAAAACAAAAGAGGTTAAATATGTTGAATATATCAAAATGGATAAAAGTTAAATACGGGGCTTCCTCTGGAAATGAAGAGTTGAAATATGAGAATGATTATTTTATAAATAACAAAGGTAGTACAGGAGTAAAGCTTCCTTGTGAAGAGAGTTTTAATCCAAACAAACCAAATCGTTTATTGAAACTTGTTCTTGGTAAGAGTTACCATGAATTTCCAGATTTTTTGCAAAGTGAACTTACAACTAAAGCTTAGTTGATTTCACTTTTTATAAAAAAGAGCTAACAAGTGGATCTCTTTTTTTAGACTAAAGCAAAAATTACTATGTAATTCAGCAAGGGTGCAAGCACTCCTTAAAATCCCTAGCACACTAAAGTGTGTACTCAAAACGCTACGCTCAACGTATATTTTTACAAAATATACAATACCAATCTAATCTATTCTATTTTTCTAAACGAATATCAACTAAAAACTAATACACAAAATTCTTACACAACTAGAGCTTCTTACGTCAGCTCAGTCTTTAATTCCTTAACTCTAATTTATTTATTAACTGAATTATCTTCTGAAATTGTTCCAATTTGCAAGAGATAATCAAGTTAAAAACATTATAGGCGGACTTAACGACCGATTGAGATAACGAAAGAAGCAAAGTTTTTTAAAAAGAATTTGGCGGAAACAAGTTTTTGATCTTCTAAAAAATAGAAGATTAGAAACCACAACCTCCAAAGGATTCAAAAAAAGCAAAATTAAAACAAAGGTTCAGAAAATGAATGCAAATACACAAAACACAAACACACTAACAACAGTTGCTCCAGTAGCTCAAAGACACTATAAAAAGTCAGTTTTAGAAATGTACACAGAAGCAGTTGAAAATACTATTGATACTAAATTATCAGCTACACAGGTAAGTGCAAGTGGTCTTGAATACAAGGGACTAAATAAGGCAATTCTTGGAGAAGCTAAAAAATCTCTAGGATTTAATTCTAATAAATGGTTTACAGCAAAAGCAATGACTGAAGCGAACTTAGTTCAAATCAGTGAAGACGACTATGGAGTTATCTTATTCTCAAGCAAGCTAAAAGACATTGAGGGAAGCAATAAGAAAGAAAAAATCATTACATACTACAGAGTGTTTAATGAAGACAGCTTAGAGATTTTACCTCTTTAAGCTCTTTATATAGCCACCTATTTGGTGGTTTTATCTATCAAAAATTGAAAACTAAAAAGGCTTAAAAATGAAGAAAATCAGATTACATTGGGAGGCAGACGGCTACACATGGGAAGACTTAATGGTGTCAAATGCTGCAAGTGATAAAGATATTGAAGAAGCAATAAAAAAGGCTTTAGAACACGGAGAAGACGAAGTAAATCACTTCATAAGCATTATGCAGAAAAAGGGGTTTGAAGCAAATAAATTTAAAGAAGTTATTCCAGTTTATAACTTTAATTTAGAAGAGGAAGAAACAGAGTTATGTGAGGGCTGTAACGAAGAGGTGCCATTATCTGAAATGAGTAAAGTAATGGAAATGTATATATGTAATAAGTGTGAAAGAAATTAAAATGAGTTTATTAAGTACAGAGCAAAAAAATCGTATTCCGAATTTATATGCTCAAGAAGAAGTAAAAGATCCAAAAGTGTTTTTACATATTACATGTTTAAATTCATTTTGGCTCATTACAGAGCAAGACACTGAAAAAGAACTTGGGTTTGGTTATGCTCAAATAATCGAAGGTTGTGGAGAATTGGGTTATGTTAGCTTAGAAGAAATCGAAAATTTACCCTATCCAGTAGAGATAAAAGAAGTTAACAAGACTTTATCAGAAATGAAAAAGGAGCTAAACTTATGAGTTGGTTTGAACAATTTGAAAACAAAATCGGAGAACTAGCAGACATACTTTTTTAACACGATACTTTCGTGTTGATTAATCACAATAAATTAAAAAAAGAGAGATAATGAAAAAAATATTATTAATGGCAATGCTTTTAACAAGTCTTGTAAATGCAGAACAAATTATAAAAATTGGTGCAAGTCAAAATACAGTTATAAATGAAAGTGCTACAGGTATTTCAATCGGTTGGGGAGCAGAAGCAATCACAAAGAAAAATATACTTTTAGGAGTAAATTTTAATTTTGATTATGCTTCAGATTTAGGTGGAAAAAGCTTTACAGCTTACTATGGAGATATTAAAGTCGGATATGCTTTTTTAAACAAAAAACTTGGAATTTATGCACTTGGAAGTGCCATGCAACAAACAGTTTCAAGTGAAAACGGTTATGGTTTTGGATATGGTGCTGGAGTGTCATATAGACTCTTAGAGAGTGTTTCAATTGCTGCACAATATAAAACTTACTCCATGACAAATGAAGCCACCGATTACGACTATGACAGTCTCACAGCTTCACTTCAATATCATTTTTAAGAGGAACTTTGTTCCTTTTTTAACAAAGGTTTCGAAGCCCACACCCTTAAACCTAACCTATTCATATCAAAGATATTCAAAAAGAGAACGGCTTTACAAGCCTGTATCAAAGCTAATTTAAAACGCTTATTCCTTAAAGAATCTATCAACTATCTAATCATTTCTCAGCGTCTAATTCTATTGTTTTAACCACTAATTCTAATACCTGATTATTAAATATTGCATGAATCTACGATCAATACATATTCAAGAATGAGGTGAATTTTAGTTTTATAAAACAACCGAAAAAGACTCAAAGCTGAAAATGATTAGAAAAGAGAGAGATAAATTCTTTAAGAGCTTATTAAAAGAGCTTAGAAGAAAAACTTCCCTCTAAGATCTAAATCCAAAAATGAAATTAAGAAAAAAAAAGGCAGACAAAAATGACATTAGAATACATAGAAAGCTTAGAAGCTACAACAGAGCTAGAAAGAGAAATTAAAGAGATTATTATAAACAATGTTGAGAGCTATGATAATCCAAGAGACTTCTTTAATGATATTTTAGAGCATGGGTGCATAAGTGGAATGATAAACGAATTGTGCTGGTATAACCAGACTACTGATTTTTGTACAAGACATGCAGAAGATATAAATAGTGCAATGTATGAAATCCTAGAAATGACAGGTGTTGACAGTGCAAAAGACTTATTAACTGGGTTTGACGAAACGGACTTTTTAATAATTGGAAACCATAACCAGAATTTAATTTGCTGGTTTATTTTTGAGTCAAGTTGTGAGTCAATTTTAAGAAGTTACGAAGACGAAATGGAGGTAGCATAACATGTTAGAAATTATCAAAGACTTACAAGCAGATTTAAATGAATTAAACAAACAGCCGTCGGCAAATGCTGAAGCAATTGAGAGACTTAAAAACAAGATACACGAGCTAAAAAGATCAAATATAATTGGTGCATTAGTAGAGCAAGGGTGCGACAAAAATTGGTGTGAACAGTTCAAAACAGAGGACTTACAAAATATGTTAAATCAAGTATTATTCGCAGATAAAGAAACACTTACAGAAGCGATTGTATTAGAAGCTATAGAGCCTCATAAATTTGAGTGGATAACAGACTCTGACTGGTGGTTTGGATCGTCTACAAGCTTTAAAAATGCTATTTATGGCTATGACGTGAATGTATGTCACAGCGAAGAAACTAATAAAATCGAAGCTATTATATACGCTTTAAAGCCCTCAAAAGAGGATAAAGGACACTTAGAAATAAGTGAAGATACATTGTTTAAATTTGAAATTGAAATAGAACTGACTAACTGGAATAAAGGTCAATTAGTAACACCAATTGCTATTGAATAATACGCACCTCTTAAAATTGGAAC
>JAIOSY010000123.1 GCA_021107375.1 Sulfurimonas sp. | reverse complement strand
TCTATCGATTTTAGATGTAAAAAGTTTTGAGTTACGAAAAAGATTTGATGAAACATAGTTAGTTGAACTGTATCTCAGATTTGAGTCTAGTTCGTTAATAAGTGGTTCAATCACTTTATCTTTAAACTCAGCAGTGTAGTCTTTTATCAGCATTTTATAGATGATAGCACCAAGACCCACATAGGCAAAACCTATAAAGATAAGCATATTCATATCATTAAGGATTATATCTTTCATAGAAATTATAATTAGCAAGAACAAAAGAGTATATCCAGAACCAATAACTAAAATTCTATGTTTTAGCTGTTTTCTATCCTTTTCTAATTTATTTAGAACTGGATAGAGTGTTTTGTAGTAAAAATCAGTCAGTTCACTAGTTGTTTTCATTTATGAATTGAAAAGTTCTTTTACATTTATATTTTTTCTCTCACCTTCACTAATCTCAAAAACCTCTTTTTTAGTGTAGTTCATAGCGGTTGCCATAAAGTTTGTAGGTATCATCTCTAGTGCGTTGTTATAATCTGTAACAGCTTGATTGTAAGCTCTTCTTGCTGCTGAGATTTGCTCTTCTATTTCATTTAAAGTACCTTGAAGATGCATCACATTTTCATTTGCTTTTAAATCTGGATAGTTCTCAACTGCTATCATGATAGAACCAAGTGCAGAACTCACTTTTGCATCTAGTTTTATTTTTTGTTCGTCAGATATATTTGGCTTATTTGCCTCTGCTCTTAGTTTTGTAACCTCAGTTAAAAGAGATTTTTCATGTTCCATATATTTACTAACTGCTGCAACCAAATTTGGAATTAAATCATATCTTTTTTTAAGTTGAGTATCAACACTCGCAAAGATATTTACAACTTGATTTTTCTTTGAGACTAGAGAGTTATACATTAAAACGAGTATAACTACGACTACACCTAAAATGATTAAACTTACTGGCATGTGGACTCCTCTTGTTTTATGTATTATATCTAATCTTTTGTAATAGCCTTTGCAACAGCATATCCACTAGCCCAAGCCCAAGCAAAGTTAAATCCACCTCTTTTTCCAACAACATCTAAAACTTCTCCACAAAAGTAAAGGTTTTTTTGTTTTAAAGATTCCATTGTTTTTGGATTTATCTCAGTTGTATCAACTCCACCACCAGCAACTTCAGCATGACGAAAACCATGTGTATCACTCACTTCAAATTTCCAGTTTAGTATTTGATTTGCTATTTTTTTTGATTCTTTTGTATTTATATCTATCTTGGCACCCCAAGGGCATTTGTCACTTCGTTCGGGCACATGAGGGATATTTAAAGTGTCTAAAATTGTTTTAGCTATTTTTATTGGTAAAAGCCCATGCAAAGTATCAAGAAGAGTTACCCCATTTTGAGACATTTTAATTATATGAGTTGAGAGTTTTTGAGAAGTAAATTTTGGAAGTAGATTTAATACAATATCAACTGCTTGATAGTTCATCAAAGATTCAGAAGCAAGCCCAGATATATCTAAAATTGCAAAACCTGAAACTCCATAGTTTGTAAATAAAATATCGCCTTGGCATGTGGAACTTTTGGTATTATTTATCAAAAGTGTAACTTCCCCATCAACCTTTGCTCCACTCATCTTGGCATGTGGAGAGTTGGCTAATTGAAGTTGAACAAGAGATGGATATGTTGGGATTATGTGATGTCCAAAAAGAGATGCAAACTCTTGTCCATCTTTGTTTCCACCTAAATGTGAGGCTGCTTCAGAGCCAGTTGCGATAACAACTGCATCGTAACTTATAAGTAACTCTTTTATATCTGTTATCTTGGTATCAGTATGAAAATTTACACCTAAAACTCGTGCATAATTTTCTAAAAGTGTAGCAACTGTTTTTGCTTCATTGCTAAGTGGATAAACTTTTCCATCATCTTTTACATCTAAAACTAATCCGATAGTAGAGCATAATTTTTCAAACTCTTTGTAAGAAAAATTATCAAGTGCATCTTTTATAAAACTTGGATTTTCACTAAAATAATCATCTTGATTGGCAGAGATATTTGTGATATTACATCTTCCGTTTCCCGATACTAAAATTTTTTTTGCACACTTGGAATTTTGTTCAAAAACATCCACATGCCAAGACTTTTTACCACACTCAATCGCACATAAAAGACCAGATGCTCCAGCACCTATAATTGCTACTTTATTCATAATGAAATTTTATCATATTTGTGATAGAATAGTTATAATTAATTAAAAGTAGTATTTATGAGAACAAAAAGTTTATATTATAGTTCAAAAAATAGTTTTAAAAAATTTATAGATGAAAATTTATTTGAAAATGAAAAAACAGTTCTGATTCAGATATTTAGTTCTGTTTTAGATAAAGATGTTCTTCAAAAAATTGTTGCAGATATATTAGAGATAGTTCCACATGCCAAGATAATTGGTTCTACTACTGATGGTGAAATATTAGACAACATTGTTACAACAGACAAGATAGTTGTAAGTGTAACTTCGTTTGAAAAAGCAACATTAAAACTTGCTATGGTTGAAAATTATAACGATAGTTTGGCATGTGGAATGAGTTTAGCTAAAGAGTTAGTTCAAGATAATACAAAAGTGATGTTTCTATTTTCAGATGGATTAAAAACAAATGGTGAAATATTTTTAAATGGAATTAAAAGTGTATCTGGAAATATAGTTTTAGCAGGGGGAATGGCTGGTGATAATGCTGTTTTTGACACCACTTATGTATTTAGCAATGATGGGATAATCTCTTCTGGAGCAGTTGGAATATCTGTAAACAGTGATTCTTTATATGTAAAAAATACTTATAGTTTTAATTGGCAAGAGATAGGTAAAGTTTTAACAATTACAAAGGCCGTTGATAATAGAGTATATGAGATAGATGGGATAAGTGCCGTTGATATATATGCTAAATATTTAGGTGAAGATATTGCTTTATCACTTCCAGCTGTTGGTATAGAGTTCCCTCTAATTATAACTAGAGGTGATGTAAAAATTGCAAGAGCCGTTTTAGGTAAAGAGAAAGATGGTTCGTTGATTTTTGCTGGAAACTTATCTGTTGGTGATAAAGTACAGTTTGGTTATGGAAATAGCGGAATGATTTTAAAAGAGTCTGCAAATGTTAAAAACCAGCTTTCTTCTAATATTGAGTCTATTTTTATTTACTCATGTATGGCTAGAAGACGGTTTTTACAAGATGCAATAATAAACGAGTTAACCCCACTTGCACAACTAGCACCAACTAGTGGATTTTTTACTTATGGAGAGTTTTTTAAAGCTAAAGAGTGTGAGTTACTAAATCAGACTATGACGATTTTAGCTATGAGTGAGAATGAAAAAGTTAATGAGCATTATTTTGAAGATAAAACAGATAAAACAGATTTAACAGAAACAAGTAACACATATAAGGCACTTTCTCATCTTATCCAAGAAACATCTAAAGAGCTTCAAGAGACAAATGAGAACTTAGAAAAAATTGTAGAGAGTAAAACAAAAGCATTGCAAATAAAAATTGAAGAGTTAGAACAAGCTTCAAAAGTAAAGTCTGAATTTTTAGCAGGTATGAGTCATGAGATTCGTACCCCTTTGAATGCTATACTTGGATTTGTAGATATTTTAAAAGCTGGAGAAAGAGATAAAGAGAGACAAAAAAGATTTAATATTATAAAAAGTTCTGGAGTTTCACTTTTAACTATTATCAATGATATTTTAGATTTTTCAAAAGTTGAAAGTGGAAAAATGCTTTTAGAAAAACGAAAGTTCGCTACTAAAAAACCTTTTAAAGAGGTGGCAAATCTTTTTTATGAAAAAGCAAAAGAGGAGGGGATAGAGCTTAAAATATCTTTTTCTGAAAAATTACCTAGATTTTTTGTAGGTGATATTGTCCGTATAAAACAGGTTGTTTCAAATTTTTTAAGTAATGCTATGAAGTTTACTCCAAAGGGTGGTGAAATATTTATATCTATAAATTTTGATACTTTTAAAGATGAACTTATTTTGAGTGTAAAAGATACTGGAGTAGGTATTAATGAAAAAAATCTTCAAAAAATCTTTGAATCTTTTACACAAGAAGATAGTACAACTACAAGAAAATTTGGTGGAACTGGTTTAGGATTAAGTATTTCAAAAGCATTAATAGATTCTATGAATGGGCAGATTAGTGTTAGTAGTGCTTTAAATGAAGGAAGTACATTTAGTTTTAGAATCCCTCTCATAGAAGCTGAAAATTTAGATCATATAGAAGATATAGAAGTGGTAAAAATTGATTTAGATATGCCACTTAATGGGAAAGTTTTATTAGTTGAAGATAATAAAACAAATCAGATGCTTATGAATATAGTTCTTGGTGATTTAGAGTTAGATATTGATTTAGCTGAAAATGGTTTAGAAGCAGTTGAGATGTTTAAAGCAAATAAATATGACATAATCTTAATGGATGAAAACATGCCTAAAATGGGTGGTATTGAAGCAACTAAAATTATGCTAGATTTAGAGAAAAAAAATGGAGTAAAACATACTCCAATAATTGCTTTAACGGCAAATGCTTTAGCAACAGATAGAGCAAGATTTTTAGAAGCAGGTATGGATGAATTTGTTTCAAAACCTATAGACCATGAATCATTTGTAATGGTTTTACACTCTTTTTTACTATAAACTTACAATCTTTGCACCAAAGCCACCTAGGTGTTGAGGTGCATCGCTAAATCCTTTTACTCTTGGATGTGCTATGAGAAAATTTTTCACAGCAAAAGATAGTTTTCCAGTTCCAATACCATGATAGATTATAACTTCATCCCAACCATTTATAAGAGCATCTGAAAGAAATTTATCTAAAACCTCACATGCTTCATCTGCTCTCATTCCATGTAAATCACATTTTAAACCTGACTTTTTTTCAACATTTATTTTGATATTTGTGGTTGGTTTTGGTTTTATGATTTGTGTATGCTTTAGGTGTGAAGTTTTAACGCGAACTCTCATCCCCTCTACCTCGATAGTAGCCTCTTTCTTATCTCTCATAGATATAATCGTACCTTTTTGAGAGTGGTATTTAACCTTATCCCCAACTTTAAACTCCACATGCCGAAGTTCTTTTTCTTTGTCATGTTTTGGGAGTGTTTTGTTTGCCTTGTTCATCGCTCTATGAATAGACTGAGAATCACCAGCTTTTGCAGCAGATTTTGCTTCACCAATCGCTACTTCATAACTTCTTTTTAGTGCATATCTTTGTTCATCCAACTCTTTAAAAAGTTTCTCTTTTTGCTCTTTAAGTGCTAACTCTTTTTTGTTTAACTCTTCAAGTTTATTATCAACTTTTTTATGTTTTTGTTTTAGTTCACGCTCTAACTGTGAGCCTCTCTCGATTAAAAGATTTAATCTCTCAGAGTTATCTCCATAAACATTTTTCGCCTCATTTACAATCTTGTTAGAGATTCCATAACGACTTGCAGTCTCAAAAGCATAACTTTTACCGATAATCCCCTGCATAAATTCATAAGTTGGTTTTCTATGCTCTTCATCATAAATCGCTGCCATAAGCTCTACATCATCTCTATCCGCCATCAAAGCTGCTAGTCGCTTGTGGTGAGTTGTAACTACTACTTTTTGTCCACGAGTGATTAAGTCATCAAGTATCACTTTAAAAAGTGCCGCAGCTTCATCACTATCTGTTCCGAGTTCTATCTCATCAACACCAACTAAAGCTGATTTATGCTCAAAGATTTTAGAAAACTCTTGCATACGACCAGCAAAAGTAGATATATCATTTTTAACATTTTGTGGATCATCTATAATGGAGAGGATACTTTTAAATGAACCGATATGGGACTTGTTTTCATCTAAAGCCATTGGAATCATATACTTAGCCATAAACGCAGAGGCTAAGATTGATTTTAAAAGCATCGTTTTACCACCAGCATTTACACCAGTAATCATTAAAATATTTTTAGAAAAATCAACGCTTATAGGTTTAGCTTTATGTAGAGCAGGGTGGATAAAGGAGTTTAAAATTATACGAGAGTCATTTTTTGATTTAACTATTTGTAAGTTCTTGGCATGTGCGAATAAAACTCTAGCTTGATAGTTGTCAAACTTATCAAACTCTTTGTCTATGAAGTTTATAAAAGGTTGAATCTCAGATAATTTAGCAGAGAACTCTTTAGCATAAGTATAAAAAATCGCCTCTCTTTCTTGCTCAATATAACGGATTTTCTCTTTAGCTTTTAAGATAGAATCAGGTGAAACATAAAAAAATCCACCTGTACTTCTACCGACAACAGCACCTTTTAGGACATGATTAAATCCACCACGAACTAAAAGACAATCTTCGTTATTTACATAATGAATCTGAGTGTCAACAAGATAACCAGCCAGTTTTGAACTTGACATCATCCTCTTTAGTGAGCCACTCATCTCATTTCTATGTTCTCGTATTCTTTGTCCGAGTCCAAAAAGATTTTCATCTAAGTTCTCTTCAAATTTTCCATCACGAGTGAAGTATTTTTCTATTTCTGTAAATCGCTCATCTATGATAAACTTACTCATCCACTCGCCAATTATTCCATCTAACTCACGGTTTTTAAAGTAACGAAAATATCTAACAACTTTTACTATCTCAAAAATTTGTTCAAAAGTTAAAACACCTCTTTTTTTAAGATGCCCTTTTATGTTGTGAAACGAGGCTATTTTTGGAGGGGCATTAAACTCTAGTTTATCAAGTGCTTTTATATATTTAAAATGTAGCCCTTGGTCACCTTCGATATAAAGTGATGCTTCACGGGAAAAGAATTTTTTAAATGAGTCGATGTGTTCATTTAAATCTAGTTGATCTATTAGTAGTATTATTTTAGAAGTTTTATCTGTTTTCATTAACTAAAGTTCGAAGCTTTTTTGCATCTGGATTTTAATGTTTTCTTTTTTTAACTCTTTATTTACAAAAAGTTCATTTGCTAAAACACCTTGTCCTAAAAGCATATCTGCACCATCTTTAAAAGTGATATTTTTCTTTTTTGCTAATTTTAAAAATGGTGTTAATTTTCCATATATTGCATCTGCTACAAAATTTGTATTAGCTAAAACGGATTCTAAAATCTCTAATGGAGCAGGTAACTCTTCATCTTTTAATCCTGCACTTGTAGTGTTTACAACTAAGTCATATTTTTTACTTTCAAAGTTTTCCCAAGTATGGCATGTGCATCCAATATCTTTAAAGTAAGATAGTCGTCCCTCGCTTCTGTTAATAACATCAACTTTAATATCATCTTGTAAAAATCTTGAAGCTAGTGCCTTAGCAGTTCCACCAGCACCTAGTATTAATACTTTCCCTACATGCCCAAACTCTTCTATCGCGAACATAAAACCATCAGCATCAGTGTTATAGCCTATAAGTTTTCCATTTTCATTGATAATAGTATTTACAACTCCGACTTTAGAAGCAAAACCTCTTATCTCATCACAGGCTTCATATGCAGCCTCTTTATGAGGAACTGTAATATTTGCTCCACTAAGACCGAGATTAAAAAAAGTTTCTTTGAGTTTTGAACCATCTTTAAGATGAACTCTTGTGTAACAAGCTTTGTAGTTTAAGTTTTTAAATACAGAATTATGCATAATAGGTGAACGAGAATGTGACACTGGGTCACCAAAGATTGCGAATAATTTCATTAATCTAAATCTTCTAAAGAGTGAACTAAAGCACCTAGCTTATTTGCTACTTCTTGGTATTCTGACTCTTTTACACTATCAGCTACTATTCCTGCTCCAGCCTGAAGAATAACCTTGTCCTCTTTAACCATGGCAGTTCTAATAGTGATAGCACTATCCATATTTCCATCAAAACCGAAGTAACCTATACTTCCGCTGTAGAAGCCTCTTTTAATCCCTTCATATTCAGCTATTAGTTCCATAGCACGAATTTTTGGTGCACCAGTCATAGTTCCTGCTGTAAATGTTGCCATGAAAAGGTCAAACATATCTTTGTTATCATCAAGTTCGCCAACAACATCTGAAACAATGTGCATAACATGAGAAAATCTTTCAATATGCATCATATCTTCAACTTTTACAGTTCCAGTTTTGGCTACTCTTCCAATATCATTACGACCAAGGTCTATAAGCATAAGATGTTCAGCTAACTCTTTAGGGTCTGCTAAAAGGTCGAGCTCTAACTCTTTATCTAACTCTTTTGTTTCACCACGCTTTCTTGTTCCAGCGATTGGGCGAAGAAGAAGCTCACCATCTGTTAGTCTAACCATAACCTCTGGAGAAGAGCCTACGATATTAAAATCTTCATATTCCATTAGAAACATATATGGGGATGGATTTTTTGTGCGTAAAAGACGGTAAAAACTAAAAGGGTCAACTTTGATATTTCTTACAAAACGGTTTGTCATAAGGATTTGAAATACATCACCGCTTTTTATCATCTCTTTTGATTTATCTATCATCTCAAAGAATTTCTTTTTTGAGTGGGTAAAACTACCTTTATCATTGCCAATATTTCTAACTCTATGTTGGTAAGTATATGAACCTTTTAAATTATCATGAATATCTTGAAATTTATCATCAAACTCTTTGAGTGTACTTACTAATGTAATTTTATGATTTTTATGAGAGTATACTAAAATCATTTTTGGTAGGATTAGGTCTAAGTCGGGTGTATTTAACTCATCTTCTAAATTATCCATACTTGAACCAAGTTTTGGCTCAAATACTTTAACCATATCGTAACCGATATAACCGATAAACCCATCAACATAACCTACTTTTAACTCTTTTATTGCTTTTTTGTACTCTGTTGTATCTATGTTTTTATAATAGTTTTTTAAAAATGTAAAAGGATTTTCATCTTTTGTATGCTTAGTTTCATTTGCATCTGTATAAATTGTTTCTTCGTTTATATACTGTAGTCTTTCTCTTGCACCAATACAGATGAAACTATAATTTCCATCACTTTGTCCAGCACTTTCAAAAAGGTAGGTAATCTCTTTAGGGAAGATAGATTTTAGTTTAGAATAAACGGCTATTGGAGCTAATTGGTCAAGTGTAAACTGTTTGGAGTATATCAAAATCTAACCTATTTTATTTTTGTTAAAAAAGCACCCGGTTCAACTTTAGCACGAAGAATTCTTCTAGCATCTTTTGCTTGTGTTGTTGTGCTAAAAGGACCAACTAAAACTTTATTTAGAGTTTTAGAATCTTTGGTAACTTTGTGATATTTATAATTGTAACCTAAATTAGTGATAGATTTTAAGAATTTTTTATTTGGCTGATATTTTGAAAAAGAACCAACTTGTATATAATATGCTGAACTTGAAGTGTTTTTTACAGTTGTTTGAGCTTTTGGTGTAGTGACTTTTGTAGTTTTTGTAACTGGCACTACTTTTTTAACAACTGGAGGTGTAATAACTTTAGGTTCTTGTATTTGACTCTCTTCTTTTAATCTTTTAGCTATTTTATCTAGGTTATCGTTAGTGTCAGATATCTCTTGAACTATTTCAACATCTTCAAAAAGAGCTTCTTCTTGAATTTTTTGTACAGTCTGTGCTTTTGGTTCAGGTGGAAGTATAGCTTGAGGTAAATTATCTGTACCATCAGATGTAAGAGTATTCATTAATACAACCACTATTATTAGAATAACACCAAGAGTGGCAACAGCTAAAATAATTTTTTTATTATTACTAGTTGAACTACCTTTATTTAAGATAATATCATTCAATTCATTACTTTCTTTCATAATCCATCCCTTTTTCTTTCTTATATCTAATCATAGCAGAATTTATACCAAACTCTATTTATTTAAATACGCACTTACATATGCTTCGACCAAGAAGCCTCTCTTTCTTTGGCATATACTTCGTAAGGAATAGTTAAAATATTATACTCATCAGGCATATCAGCATTAGGAAACATTCTCCATTGTTTAGGTTGTTTAGCAGCCAATTTCATACTTATCATTTTTCCAAGTTGTATAGCTTCTTGAAGTGTTGTGTGACCTTTATGAATATAAACATGAAGATGACCCTCTGTTTTTGTTTTATAAGCAGTGAAATTTATATATCCCTCTTCACGAAGAAGAAGTTGTGCTTTATGGTAAAATCTTTCAGGATCTCTACCATTATAATCAATCACGATATTTTCAACTTTTCCATGCTTATTTACAATAGAGTGAGCAACTGTAATCTCACCTTTTATATGCTTGTTAATCACAGATTGATTTAATGGTGCATTTACTTTTTCAAATTTATTATAAAAAGTACGACCTTTAAATGTTAGTTTATTAACTACTGTGTCTTTTTTTTCCCAGTAGTGGTCACTAACCATTTTAATAAGTTTAAGATCCATTGCAGTCATATTTCATTCCTTTAATTTTCTTACGATGCCGGAAGTAATTCCGTCATCTACGCTTCTATGCTAAAGCATGACTTGGAAAAAAACTAAATTTTTTTCC
>JAIOSY010000188.1 GCA_021107375.1 Sulfurimonas sp. | reverse complement strand
ATTTTCTATAGTTTCATTATCGTTTTTTGCTGTTAAAAATACAACAGGTATATTTTTTGTTTTTTTATTTGATTTTATCATCTTTGCAGCTTCAAAACCATCTATCTCTGGCATCATTATGTCAAGTAAAATCAAATCAATTTTTTGCTTTAACAATACTTCTAATCCATCCATTGCGGACTGAGCAACAACTACATCATACAAATCATCAGCCAAATTTTCTATAATACTTTGAAGAGTAAATAGGTTTGTTTTAATATCATCAATATAAAGAATTGTTTTTTTCATTACGCTACTTTCTTAAATATTTTAGAGTTATCACTACATCGCTTAAACTTATCTATAAAGAGTGAATGTACAAACTCACTCTCACCTAAAACTAAATACCCACCAAATTTTAAAGATTCATAAAATAACTGAAAAACTTTTTGTTGTAAATCGTCGTTAAAATATATAATTACATTCCTGCATATTATAATATTAAATTCATTAAAAGAACTATCTTCAACAAGATTATGTTCAAAGAAGAGAGTTTTTTTCTTTATTTTATCGTTAATAGTTACATAATTATTATTTTTAATAAAATAACTACATAAATTAACATTTAATTCCATTTCAGAAAAATTTTTTTTTGCTAAAGTATAAGTCTCTTTGGAGTATAAAGCATTTTTTGCTTCTTCAAGAACTACACTGTTAAAATCTGTTGCATAAATAATTGACTTATCCAATAATCCCAAAGTATCCAATAAAATAGCTACAGAGTAAGTCTCTTCTCCACTACTACAACCTGCACTCCATACTTTTATATTATGCATCTGTTTACTATTTTCATACAATATTTTTTCTAAATATTTCAAAGATTTTGGGTGTCTAAATAGTTCCGTAACATTTATAGAAATCTCTAAAAAAAAACCTTTAAATGCACTTTTATTAAATAAAATAATTGCTACAGCATCTTTAATATTTTTAATCTCATGCTTAATCATAAAAATATTTAAACGACGATTTAACATATCTCTATGATAAAGTCTAAAGTCATAATTATGTATCTCATATATTTTATCAAGTAAATACTCTATCCAAACCTCTTTAGTTACTTTGTTATCTATGATATTTATATAAGTTATCATATCTTTTACATTAAACATATAATTATGAACATTGATATTTAATGCATTTTTCACCATTGGCTTAGCTTCACACTCATCAATATCTTGAATAATCAATTTCGAGTTATTTTCTTTTAAATATTCTAATTTATCTACCCCATCACTAACATATCCACACTCTTGAATAACAAGTAATTTATTTTTATAAAATGCAGAAAATGACTCATAACTAATAGATATAGAAGGTTTAGAATAATTATATTTTTCATCATCAGATAAAGAAAAAAAACCATTTTCTACTTTTAAATGTTTGTTATTTGGTGCAATATAAATAGAGTTTTTTTGAATTTTTTGTAAATCTCTAGCATAACTAACTTTATAATTTGTATATCCTTGTAAAATCGTATCAAAAATTCCAACTCTATCAGATTCAACATGTTGAACAATAACAAGAGTTATATTTTTAAGAGTTATATTTTTAATTATCTCTATAATTTTATTAGATGAATCAGCACTACCGCCAATCAACACCAACTCTATCTCATCAAGATTTATAACATCATATTTTATTAAAGATTCAAACTTTGCTTTAAATCCAAGTTTATTAAAATAACGATTTAACTTACTACTATGTGTAGCTATAGAGATATTTTTTAAATTAATAAATATCTCTTCATATAAAATATTTACAATACTTGAATCTACATTATAAATTCTACCAAACTCCACATGCCAAGATATATATTTTCCATTAAACAAAGACTTTAAAAGTTCAGAATCATCGCTTGTTAATGGCATCTCCAATATAATAGAGCAGGTATCATCAGATGTAAAAAATTTAAGCACCTATTTAATCCAAGCCTTTATCATATAGATTAAAGAGTTGTGCTCTAATGGTTTTGCCAAATAATCATCTGCACCGTAATCTAAACATTTTTGTTTATCTTCAGGCATCGTTTTTGCAGTTATTGCAATGATTGGAATATCTTTAAAATTTTCATTTTCTCTTATCTTTTTCATCGCTGATAAACCATCCATAACAGGCATCATAATATCCATCAAAATTAAATCAATTTTATTATCTTCTTCTAAAACTTCTAAAGCTTCTTTGCCATTAAAAGCACTAAAAACTTCTGCACCTGTACTTTCAATAGTTGAAGTTAAAGTAAATATATTTCTACTATCATCATCAACAATAAGTATATTTTTGCCACTTAGTTCATTTGCATTTAAGTTATTTGTATCTTCATCTTGAAGCATAAAAGTTGTTTGTATCTCTTGAGTTTGAACTATCTCTGGTTCTTTAACCTCAACCTCAACTTTATCAGAACTTACTATCGGTAAAGATACAATAAAAGATGTTCCTTTGCCCTTTTGGCTCTCTACAGATATATTGCCATTCATTAAATCAACAATAGTCCTAGTAATAGAAAGTCCTAAACCTGTCCCTCCAAACTCTCTGCTTATACTTCCATCAACTTGTTTAAATGCTTCAAAAATAGTTTCTAATTTATTAGAAGGAATACCTATACCAGTATCTTTAACAATAATTTTTAGACAGTCTTCATCTTCATACATCTCTAAAGAAACAGTACCATCTTTTGTAAATTTAAAAGAGTTACTTAAAAGATTTTTTAACACTTGTAAAAGTTTTAATTTATCTGTAGCAAATGGTCGTTTATACTCACCAAGCACAACAAAATTTAGTTTTTTATCTTCAGCAACTGCACCAAAAAGACCTTGAATCTCTTCCATAATTTCACTTGTTTGAATATCTTCATAAATCAGTTCCATATTTCCAGATTCTATTTTACTTAAATCTAATATATCATTAATAAGAAGAAGTAAATCATTACCTGCTCTATGGATAACCTCTGATTTTTCTATATCTTTAGAACTCAGTGTATTATTTTGATTTCTACTAAGTAACTTAGATAATAAAATAATTGAATTCAATGGTGTTCTTAGTTCATGACTCATATTTGCCAAAAATTCACTTTTATATTTTGAAGCTTTTTCCAACTCTTCTGCTCTTTGGTCAATCTCCTCTTTGGCATGTGCAAGAGTTTCATTTTTATTTTGTAGTTCTTGAGATTGAAGTGTAAGTTGTTGTTGTTGCTCTTCCATCTGAACATTTGATTCTTGAAGCTCTTCACTCTGTGTTTGAAGTTCCTCATAAGCCTCTTGAGATTTTTCAAAAAGTGCTTTTATCTGAGTATTTTGATTTGCTGTATGAAGTGCAGCTGCAAAAACTAAAGAACTTTTTGCTAAATAGTCTTTATGAATTTTAGTAAATTCTGAAAAACTCATTATCTCAGCTACACCATAAAGCTCCCCTTCATGCATTAAAGGAAAAGTATATACCTCTTTTGGAGTTGAAAGTGTAGTTCCCGTTTGTACATCAAATTCATCTGTTTTGATATTTTTAAGTAAAATTGGTTCTCTCTCTAAAGCAACTTGACCAATCACACCCTCACCAAGTTTAAACTTGTTTGATAAACTATCACGAGATATATAAGCAAATGAAGAGATAAGATTTAACTCCTCTTTTTCTTTGTTAAAAGTATATAAAACTCCACTACTAGCATCAACATAACGACTCATAGTAGTTATAGCTTCTTTTGAGAGTTTAACAATATCATTTATACCAGTTATTTTATCACTAAACTCACCTATACCCTCGTTAAAATATACCTCATTTTTATTTTGGATACTTGAATCTCTTAGCATATTTGTCATAGCTATAATTGCAAGTCCTAGTTCATCATTACTTGATTTTACTTCAATAGAGTTGCTAAAGTCCTCTTTTGAGATTGCATTTGATTGTTTTAAAATAGTTCTTAAGTATTTTATCATTTGCAGTATCGCACGACCTAATCTATCATCATTGCCCTTAGCTTTATACTTAACATTTAAGTTACCAAGAGCAATAGACTCAGCAACATTTGTAATAGTCTCAAGATACTTAACCATTTCAATAAGTGCTAATCCAAGTTTATCATCACTACTTTTTGCTATTATATTAACATCATAATTTCCACTTGCAAGACTCGTTGATAACATAGTTATCTCTTTTAATCTTAATGTCATCTCTTTAATAGCAAGACCTAAAGAGTCATTTTTACCAAGAAGTTGTATCTCTTTTGAGAAATTACCATTAGCTACTGCATTTGCTTGTTTAATTGTTGTCTCAATAGCATCAACCAAAATAATAGTAGAGCGTACTATCTGCCCTATCTCATCATTTGATTTGTAATCTATATCCTCTTTTTTTATCTCCCCTTTTGAGAGTGCTTTTAGCTGGGATGTTACTTGAGTTAAAGGATTCATTAGTTTTGATATATACCAGTTTATAAGATACAAACCTAAACTAAGAACAATAAATAAAATAAAAATAAACATATTTACAAAACTATCTAAAGAGGCAAGTGCACTATCTTCATCAATCTCAGTTACAAGATACCAAAATCTATGTGAATTATTTATTTTATCCGGATAAATTTTATGCATGGAAAATATTTTATTATTTTTTCTAAAAGTATTTTCATCTTTACCCTCAAACTCATTTATAATATTTGGATAATCTTTTTTAAAGTTATATTCAGTTCCTAGTTGAAAACCCCATCTTTTAGACTTATCCATATTAAAAAGATAATCTCCTGACTCATTAATAAGATAATATTTTTGAAATTCTCCTGTCTCATCCATAGCTTTTGCAGTTGCTATCTCATCTAAAATATAATTAGCATTAAAATTTAAAACTATTACCCCTTTTTTTTCTCCATTTTCATCTACAAGAGGTGTTGAGTAACGAACAACTGGCACATATGGTTTTTCAATTATCCCTTTTTCAATATTTAAATTCATAGCAGAGATATAAAATTCACCTTTTTTTATATTTATAGCTTTTTTAAAATAATTTCTATGTGCTTTATTTCTAAGCTTATCTTTAGGGGTTTCAATAATTTTATGGGTTTTTTCATCATACTTAAGAAGTATCTTTTCATTTCCATTTACATCTAAAATTCGAAGTTGATAATAAAGTTTTTTATTAAGAATATAATCTTTTAAAGCTGATGTATAAACATTTCTCCAATGTTTCATCTTTCTTTTATCTTGTAAATCCTCCCAAATAAGAAGCTTCTCTAAAGCATAAAAATTAGAGTTATAAGACACATCATCAGGTATAGTTCCAAGAACTCCCTCTATTTCACTAGAGAGGGCATGCGTTTCCCCCATATTTATAGAAATGGCTGACTTTACATAGGACTCTTTAGCACTTTTAAAACCAAACCAACCAACAGCACTCACAGCTATAACAATTACAAGAATAAAAAGAGTAAATATTTTACTTTTAACTGACAAATTCATATTCATACTATTTACCTTTACTTAATGAATTGATTAATCCTAATTTTCGAAAATTCCAACTAGCTAACTGTAAAACTTCTGATGGTTCTTTAGTCTTGTATTTAGTCGCTGCGGGGGTAATAGAATCTATCCCCAGATATGCTTTTATAGTTTGAAGTTCTGCTATTATCATCTGAGTGATAGTAAAAACATCACTTGGGGTTTCATTACCCTTTTTAAACTCACTAAAATCTACAAAATCTATACCAGCAGCTATTTGAAGTTGTTTTATTTTTTCTAAAATATTCATACACTCATCAAAAGTATCTTCAGAAACTGCCATAGTTTTTTTTGCTTTAGGGATAGTTTTATCTTTAATACGAAAATCTTGTAAGATAAGTGTTATATCATCATAAATCCTCATCTGTTCTCCAAAAACAAAAGATGAAGTAAAAGTAGCTCCATTTAACTCATCAAAACTTTTAGAGATGTGAAGTAATCCCTTAGAAACATCAGTTGGTGTTTTATTTTTATATATTTGTTTTTTAAACTTTGGACTTTTAATCCCCTCTCGTATTTTAAAAATCTGTAACTCTGATAAAATTCTTTGAGTTTGCTCAAACATCAACTCTGGTTTGATATTTAAAACAGGTGGTATATTTGAGGGTTCTATAATAACCAAACCATGAACCTCTCTAAGTATATTTATTTTAATAAGTATCTCATAACTTATTTGCCAACTATTTCTAACTTTTACTCTTGTTGTTAAATGTGTTCTTTTTATAATCCCATCATGGTCATGTTTAATACCATAATGTTTTAGTAAAAAATGTATCTCGTCTGACATAAGCATAACTTGCGAGTAAACTTCATTTGGGGTGATTGTTTTGGCTGATAAACCAAAAGTTAGAATAAGTAGTAAAATTATTTTTTTCATTCATAATATCCTTTTAAAATGTCCATACTCTTTATTCTACATTTTTATAAATTAACTGTATATTAAACCTCACATGCCAAGATATTTTTAGATTTTTTTGGGTAGAATAATTTAATTTTTTTAGGATAAATATATGAATCATTATAAAAAAGTATTAAATAGCGTTATTTTTTCATCTCTGATTTTACTTGTAGGATGCTCCGATGAAAAACCAAAGCAGATTAAAAGAGAAATTCCACCACTTGCAGTAAACACCATTACAGTTAAAAAAGAAGCTACCCCTATCTGGAAACAATATACAGGAACAACTAAGGCTAGTAGTTCACAAGAAGTTCGTGCTAGAGTTTCAGGGATACTTCAAGAGATTTACTTTAAAGATGGGCAAAAAGTAGAAAAAGGTCAAAAACTATTTAAGATAGAACAAGCTAAATATTTAGCTTCACTAAATGCCACAAAAGCTAAAAAAGCTCAAGATGAAGCTTCACTAAAACTCTCCCTTGCTGATGTTGCGAGATATAAACCTTTAGTTGAAGAGGGTTTAGCACCTCGCGCAACGCTTGAACAATACGAGGCACAAAAAGCTGGACTTGAAGCTGCTATACAAGGAGATATAGCTGAGATAAATAGAGCTAAATTAGAGTTAAGTTATACAATCATAAAAGCACCAATCTCAGGAAGAGTTAGTGCTCGGCATGTGGATGTTGGAAATTTAGTTGGTCAAGGTGAATCAACACTACTTACAACCATCACAAAAGTTGACCCTATCTACGCCTACTTTTCACCCTCACAAGATGATGCTAGATTATTTCAAAAATACAGAAATAAAGAACATCCTGACGCTTATATAGAAGTAAATGGAAGTATGGAAGATATTAGACTAGATGGTTTTGTTGATTTTGCAGATAACAGAGTTGATTCACTAACTTCAACTATCTCTATGCGTGCTACTATAAAAAATCCACATGCCAAGGTTTTATCTGGTACTTTTGTTTATGTAAATATTTTTATAAATGACAAATACAAATTTTTGATGATTCCACCTGAAGTGATTTTTTCTGATCAACTAGGTAAATTTGTATATATAGTAGATGAAAAAGAACAAGCAAAAAGAGTAGATATAAAAACTGGCTATTCTCAAAGACTTTATGTAAGTGTTGAGAGTGGACTTAAAGATGGAGATAAAGTTATAATATCTTCTTTAGTTAAAGTAAAAGAGGGAAGAAAACTCTCAACAACTGATGTTACTTCAACTCATGGAATTAAAGCTATCTTAAAAACAAACAATCTAGTTCCAACAAAGAAATAAACTATGTTTTCAGTAACTTTTATTAAAAGACCTATACTTGCTATTGTAATATCTTTGATTATTATCGTTTCGGGAACTGTTTCACTATTTGTTCTTCCCGTATCAGAATTTCCAGATGTTGCACCTCCTACTGTAAATGTTAGTGCTAACTATACAGGTGCAAATGCCTTTGTTGTTGAAAACACAGTAACTAGAGTTTTAGAAGATAAACTAAATGGTATCAAGGGTGTAATCTATATGGATTCATCATCAAGTTCTAGTGGAAGTTCAAGTATAAACATCTACTTTGAACCCGGTTATGATATAGATATAGGTGCAGTTGATGTCCAAAATAAAGTTTCCACTGCATCATCATCTCTTCCAGCAGAAGTTGTACAACAGGGTGTGACAGTTGATAAAAAATCTCCAAATATTGTATGTTTGATTGCGATAAATGGTGATGAGCGATATGATGCTT
>JAIOSY010000125.1 GCA_021107375.1 Sulfurimonas sp. | reverse complement strand
ATTTCTCGTGCTTCAAGAGTTCAAGATGGTTTAGAATATATTCAAATAGATGCAGCAATAAATCCAGGAAATAGTGGTGGACCACTTTTAAATATTAAAGGTGATGTGATAGGAGTAAATACTTTTATAATACAAAATGCAAATAATATTGGGTTTTCTCTTCCTTACTTTTATGTTCAAGAAGCATTGGATGAGTTCTTGGCATGTGGGAAAGAAAATATTATAAAATGTACATCTTGCAAAAACTTAATCCAAGAAAAAAATATAAAAAATGATTATTGTTCGGCATGTGGAGTTAAAATCGAAGTTGCAAAACTTAGAAGAAAAGGATACAAACCAACTGGTGCTACAAAACTTATGGAAGATATTTTATCTTCCCTTGAAGTTGATGTAACACTTGCAAGAAGAAGTCAAGCATCATGGCAGATAGACAGAGGTTCAGCAAGAGTTGAAATAAATTATTATGAAAACGGAGTAATTATAGGAGATACAAAACTATGTGGAATTCCAAGTGAAAATATAGAAAAAGTTTATGATTTTTTACTAAAAGAAAACTCCGAACTATCCTATTTACAGTTTTCAATAAATGAAAACAGTATATATTTATCTTATTTAATAATCGATTCATCATTGACACTAAAAGAGGGTAAAATAGCACTACAAAGACTATTTGAATATTCCAATAAATATGATGATATTCTCATAAACAAATACAATGCAGTAAAACAAAAAAGAGAAGAGTAAAGTTACTTACAAACTATAGCGATAATTACTCTTTTTTTATATAAAATATGAAAAAAAGGAATAAAACCCACATGCCACAATTTTTAGAATTTAAAATAGATTTAGATACTTTTATAACAGAGTTAAAAGATAGACTAGAAACAAATAATGAAAAAGTACAAACACTTTTAGCACAAAAACATAAAACTTATGCAAATTTCGTAAAACCGATGCAGATGATGGACGAATATTTAGAACAATTTTTCACTCCACTATCACACTTAAACTCTGTAAATAATACAGAAAAAACCCAAGAGGTATATAGTGAATCTCTGCCAATAATCACTGAATATTCTACACAACTTTCTCAAAATATTGAGATTTACAAAGTATATAAAGAGATAGATAAAAATGAAAGAGACAATTTAAACTATGCACAAAATAGAGTTTTAGAGCTAAATATTCAGCATTTTGAATTAAGTGGTGCTCACCTAGATGAAAAAACTAAAAAGAGACTTCAAGAGATAAACATCAAAAAGAGTGAACTATCAAATAACTTCTCTCAAAACCTACTTGATGCGACAAATGAGTATGAATATATTATAGATAATAAAAAAGATATAGAAGGCCTACCAGAGAGTGATATAGCTACAGCTGAATTTGATGATGATGGAGTGACAAAGTATAAATTCACTCTACAAATGCCATCTTATATCGCATATATGACTTATGGTAAAAATGCCCAAATTCGTGAGAAACTATACAAAGCATATGTAACAAGAGCACCTCAAAATGCAGAGATTATTGATGAGCTTTTAGCTTTGAAAAATGAGATGAGTAAACTTTTAGGGTTTGATAATTATGCTCAGTATTCTCTTGCTAGTAAAATGGCAGAAAATGAAAAAAGTGTACTTGGCTTTTTAAATGATTTAGTTCAAAATTCAAAAGCTCAAGCAAAAGAGGAACTAAAAGAGGTTCAAAGTATTACCCCATCAACACTTCAAAGTTTTGATACTGCTTACTACTCAGAGATACTAAAAAAAGAAAAATATGATATTGATGAAGAGGAATATAGACCTTATTTTGAACAACAAAGCGTTGTAAATGGAACATTTAAATTTTTAAATTCACTTTTTGGAATAACATTTAAAAAAGTAGAGGAGAAGTTATGGGATGAAAAAGCCACATCTTATAACTTATATATAAAAGATAAACTTATCTCTAGACTTTATCTTGATTTAGAAGCAAGAAAAAGTAAAAGAGGTGGAGCTTGGATGCACAATTGGCAAGCTCATTGTAGTGATGAGAATGGTACAGAACAATTGGCCTCTGCCTTTGTAGTGTGTAACTTTCCAGCCTCAAGTGATAAAAACAAATCTCTACTTAGACATGATGATGTAATAACATTTTTCCATGAAATGGGACATGCTATCCATCATATGCTAAGTTCTATAAATGAGAATGAAGTAAGTGGAGTTAATGGTGTTGAGTGGGATGCCGTAGAATTTCCATCACAGTTTTTAGAAAACTTTGCTTATGAGCCATTAGTATTAAAACAATTTGCTTCGCATCATCAAACTGGAGAAATCATTCCAGATAAAATGATAGAAAAACTTGTTAAAAGTAAAAACTTTTTATCTGCATCAGGAATGCTTAGACAATTAGAGTTCTCTATATTTGACTTTAAACTTCACACAAAGCCACATGCCAAAGATGAAGTTCAAAATCTTTTAAATGAAATTAGAAAAGATACATCACTTATAAAAACTCCATCTTACAATAAATTTCAAAATGGATTCGCACATGTTTTTGCAGGTGGATATGCAGCAGGTTATTACAGCTATAAATGGGCTGAAGTTTTAAGTGCAGATGCTTTTTATAATGTTATTGACGAGGGTATCTTCAACTCAAATACTGCTAAAAAATATTTAGAAATTATTTTAAATGGTGCTGGAGCAAAAAGCATGAGCCTACTTTTTAAAGAACTTATGGGAAGAGAGCCAAATCCATCAAATTTACTGAGATTAAATGGAATTAATTAGTGAAATTTTTCACTCTTTTATTCCTATTTGTAAGCTTGGCATGTGGAGATAAAACTTTGTCAATAGCTACTTACAATATTGAAAATCTTTTTGATTTAAATAAGGGTGATTATCGATATAAAGAGTATAAACCAAATGGAAAATCTCTTTGGAATAAAAAAAATTATAAAATTAAATTAGATAATATCTCTAAAGTAATTAAAGATATTGATGCTGATATAATTGCCCTACAAGAGATAGGTTCTATCCAAGCTTTAAAAGATTTAAGATTTAGACTAAAGCAAAAGGGCTTATACTATCAATACTATAAAATAGCAGATAAAAAACCTACAGCAACAAAAGTAGCCATTTTAAGTAAAATACCATTTTCATATTCAAAAGATTTAAGTGTAACCTATTCCTATAAATATCGAAATATTTTAGAAATAAAATTTAAAATTAACTCACAAGATCTATATCTATTTGTTAACCACTGGAAATCAAAAGCTGGACCAGAAAGTATGAGAATAGTATCTGCAAAAAAACTTATGCAAAGAGTAAGTAACATTGGATATGAAAAAAATATTATACTACTTGGTGATTTTAATTCAGACTATGAAGAATATATAAGATTTAAAAGAAAAAGAAAGCATAACGACACTAATGGAAAAACAGGTATCAACCATATATTAAAAACTCTAAAACAAACTACAAAAGCAAATCAAACTAAATATACTAAAAACAACTTCTATAACTTATGGTATGATACAAATAAAGAGAATAGATACTCATACATATATAGAGGTAAAAAAGAAGCGCTTGATAATATTTTAATCTCTCAATCATTATTAGATAACAAAAATATATCTTACATAAATAATTCTATCTCAAATTTTAGTAAAAGTTATCTATTTAAAAAGAAAAATATCTATAGATGGCAAACAACAAGAGGTAAAGTGAGAAAACATAAGGGAAAAGGTTATTCTGATCATCTTCCTGTAATTGCAAAGTTTTATATAAAATAACATATAAAGATTAATCCAACCCTCATTCCCATACTCCGCGTGGGAATGCATATAAAAAAGATTAATAAATAAATTCAAGATTAGTTTTAAAAAAGTAAGTATAATTT
>JAIOSY010000182.1 GCA_021107375.1 Sulfurimonas sp. | reverse complement strand
TTATTCAAACTGCCAACTCTGGTGATCCTATTATTGGTACTGCTGCAACTGCTGGGCGTGGATTTATTCAATCATCAGCTCTTGAAGCTTCAAATGTTGATTTATCTCGTGCCTTAACTCAGTTAATCATTATTCAAAGAGGTTATCAGGCAAATGGTAAAACTATTACTACCTCAGATCAGCTTCTTGAAACTCTTATCGGACTAAAACGATAGTTTTAACTCTATTTTGATATAATTCCTTCAATATAAATGAAGGAATTATCCACATGCAATTCTCTGCCCCTCTAAAATCAAACTCAAAAAAAATTATGTTACTAGGTTCTGGTGAACTTGGAAAAGAAGTTATTATCGAAGCTCAACGATTAGGTCTTGAGACTATCGCTGTTGATAGATATGAAAATGCTCGTGCTCATCATGTTGCTCATAGAAGTTATGTTGTAAATATGCAAGATAAAGATGCGATTTTAGAGATTATTCGTCGTGAAAAACCTGATTATATTTTACCTGAGATTGAAGCTATTTCTATTGATGCTTTATTTGAAGCTGAGAAAGAGGGATTTAATGTAATTCCTAATGCTGACGCTGTTTCTAAAACTATGAACCGTAAAAAAATCCGTACATTTGCAGCAGAAGAGTTAGGTTTAAAAACTGGTCCTTATAAGTTTGTAACTACTGAAAATGGAATGTTAGAAGCTGCAAAAGAGTTAGGTTTCCCATGTGTTATAAAACCAGTAATGAGTTCATCAGGACATGGGCAATCAGTTGCAAGAAGTGAGAGTGATATACCTAACTCTTGGGAGATGGCAAAAGAGGCTCGTGGTGATGCTAGTGAGTTGATTGTTGAGGCTTTTGTTGATTTTGATTATGAGATTACAATGCTTACTGCTAGAAATGGGAAAGAGACAGTTTATTGTGAGCCTATTGGGCATGAGCAAAGAGATGGGGATTATGTATTTTCATGGCAACCGATGCAGATGAGTGAGTTAGCTAAAAAGCGTTCACAAGAGATGGCAAAAACTATTACTGATGGTTTAGGTGGTCAAGGTTTATTTGGAGTTGAACTTTTTATCAAGGGTGATGAGGTTTATTTTTCTGAAGTTTCTCCTCGTCCACACGATACAGGAATGGTAACTCTAATCACTCAATCTCAAAGTGAATTTGCACTTCATCTTCGTGCTGTTTTAGGGCTTCCTCTTGGATTTACTTTTTATGGTGCTGGTGCATCTGCTGCTTTTAAATCAGAGGTTCATAACTATGCTCCAGTTGTAGATGTTGATGATAGTTTATTTACTGACAACTCATTTGTAAGAGTTTTTTCAAAACCAGAAGCTCATAAAGGTAGAAGACTAGCAGTTGCTTTAGTTTTTGATGAAGTAGAAAAAGCACTAGAAAAATCTCGTGAGTTAATTACTAAAATTAAAGATGCATAAGTAAACTTAAACTTATTCTCATGCTTCGCTTGGGAATGTAGACTGATATATGAATTCCCAAGCAAAGCATGGGAACTAGATGGAGAAATATATGAAAATCGTTCTTTTAGATGCTCTAACTTTTGGAGAAACTGATTTAAGTGCTTTTGATAAACTTGGTGAAGTTATTGTTTATCAAACTACATCAGCTGAACAAACACTTCAGAGAATAACTAACGCAGATGTTATCGTAACAAATAAAGTTGTTATAAATAAATCTCACATCTTGGCATGTGGGAATTTAAAACTAATCTGTATCGCAGCAACTGGGATGAACAATGTTGACTTGGCATGTGCAAAAGAGAATAACATCGAAGTTGAAAATGTAGCGGGATACTCAACTGACTCAGTAATTCAACACACATTCTCAATGCTATTTTATTTGATGGGACACTCTCGATATTATGATGAAGTTGTAAAAGATGGGACTTATTCACGAGGTGCAATTTTTACAGATGTAAGTAAACCATTTTTTGAGATTAAAGGTAAAAAGTGGGGAGTGATTGGGCTTGGTGCTATCGGTAGAGGAGTTGCAAATATCGCAAAATCTTTTGGAGCAGAGGTTTTTTACTACTCAACAAGTGGTGTAAATCGTACAGATGATTTCCAAAGACAAAATCTTGATGAGATGTTAAAGTCTTGTGACATCATCACAATCCATGCACCTTTAAATGAGAAAACTACAAACCTTTTAGACTATGAACAGTTGTTAACTTGTAAAGATGGGAGTATCGTTTTAAACCTTGGACGAGGGGGTATCATCAATGAAGAGGCAGTTGTGAAGATTGTTGATGAGAAAAATATCTATTTTGGTTTAGATGTATTAATAAAAGAACCAATGATAGAAAATCATCCACTTTTATCTGTTAAAAACAAAGAAAATCTTTATATCACTCCACATATCGCTTGGACATCTGTTGAGGCTAGAGATAAACTTATTGCTAGTGTTGTTGAGAATATAAAAACTTCTATTTAATTTTAATATGCCAGAACTAGCACTTTTTTTCTCTGCTTTTTTGGCAGCTACTGTTGTACCATTTAGTTCCGAAGTTGCATTTTTACTAGCTTTAGAAAATGGTATAACAATCCCACATGCCATGATAGCTGCTTCATCAGGAAATATTTTAGCGATAATAATAAACTATTTTTTAGGCTATTGGCTTTATGAAAAAACAAAAACAAAACTTAACTCCTCAAAAGTTGGAAAAAAATCCTTGGCATGTGGAAGTAGGTATGGTTATGTAACTTTAGTTTTTTCATGGTTACCTATTATTGGAGATCCACTAACACTTGTTGCAGGTGTTGTTAGGTTGAATTTTGTTATGTTTGTTATTATCGCTGGATTAATGAGAATAGCAAGGTATTACTTTTTAACACTTGTGGTATAATCGCAAAAATATATAATATGAGAGTTAAGTACCTCTCCATAAAGAACCCCAGTTTCAGAAGCTTAAAAAGAGGGCTAATGCAAGGAGAAGATTCGTAGAAGCTACTAGTAGCTTCAAGGATTTTCAACGAAGCAGTAGCCCTCTTTTTAAACTTCCCTTCGGGCGATAAGTAAATAGCCTTATTGCGTCGTTAGATTCATTTGAACTAGTAAACTAGTCCTGCATAAATCTGCCTAGCACTAGAACTATTTTCTTATCGCTGAAATTGGGGTTATTTATGGAGAGGTACTTAGGATGAATAAAATTGATGTACTAATTATCGGAGCTGGTGGAGCTGGTTTAGTAGCCGCTTTAAACGCACATGCCAAGGGTGTAAGTGTAAAAGTGATTACAAAAGAGTATCCAACTAGAAGTCAAACATGTATGGCTCAGGGTGGGATAAATGCTGCTCTTGGTAATGCAGGGGAAGATAGTGTTGAAGCACATATAAAAAACACTTTAAAATCTGCTCATTCAATCGCTAGTGAAGAAGCTATAAGGCTTTTATGTGAAGAAGCACCTGAGGCTGTTGAGTGGCTAGATAGTATTGGTGTATGTTTTTCTCGTACAAAGGATGCAAAAATCGCTCAAAGAACCTTGGGCGGAGCTTCAGCACCGAGGGCTTGTTATGCTCAAGACTATACTGGGTTAAAGATTTTACACACTCTTTATGATAGATGTTTGGCATGTGGGATTGAGATTTTAAATGAGAGATTTTTACTTGATGTTATAACTAATGAAAATAGTGTTTGTGGTGTTAGTATTTTAAATATTCGCTCAGGTGAGATTGAAAATTTTGAGAGTAAATCTGTAATCCTTGCAACTGGCGGGTATAGTAGAATTTATGATAAACACTCGACAAACTCAACTGCTACAACTGGTGATGGCTTGGCATGTGCAATTCGAGCAGGGGCTAGAGTTAGTGATATGGAGTTTGTTCAGTTTCATCCTACTGCTCTTAAAGGCTCATCTATTTTGATATCTGAATCAGCTCGTGGAGCAGGTGGACATTTGCTAAACTCAAAGGGTGAGCGATTTGTAAATGAACTTTTGCCTCGTGATGAGGTTGCAAGAGCAATTCATAACGAGATGGCAAAAGGTGAAAATATTTTCTTAGATATTCGTCATTTAGGTGAAGAATTTATAGAAGAGGAGTTACCTCAAGAGAGAAAACTAGCAAAGTTGTATGAAAATGTTGATCCAGTTTATGACTTAGTACCGATAAAACCTGTCGCTCACTATACTATGGGTGGGATAGAGGTTGATAAAAACTCATCTACAATTGTTAAAGGTTTATATGCTGCTGGAGAGTGTGCAAACCATAGAGTTCATGGAGCAAATCGTCTTGGTGGGAACTCTCTTTTGGAGTTGATTGTGTTTGGAAAACAAGCTGGGGAGAGTGCGGCTGAGTTTGCTTTATCTCTGCCAATCGCCGAAGCTGAAGCATCGGTTCCGAGAGGGGTTGATTCATTTTTTGGAAGCGATGATTTATCTTCGCCCATTGCTGAAGCTAAAGCATCAGTTCCGAGAGAGATTGATTTTTATAGGGTTAGAGAAGAACTTGGAAATATATTTTACAAAGATGTAGGGATATCAAGAGATGAAATAACACTACAAAATAGTTTAAAAATAGTAAAAGAGTATATCTCACAACTTCCAAAAATGGGTGTAAATGATAATTCAAAAATCTATAACACTAACCTCATAGAGTTTTTAGAATTTAAAAACATGTTAGAGTTAAGTAGGCTTGTTTTAAAAGGTGCAATAAGTCGTCAAGAGAGTCGTGGAGCACACTTTAGAAGTGATTTTCCACAAGAGGATGATAAATTTAAAATGCATACTATTGTTGATAAAAATGGGGTAGTTTCGTGAAGATAAGAATACAAAGAGAAACTTTAGTTGAGTATGAAGTTGATATGCAAGATGCTACACTTTTAGCAGTTTTAGGTGAGATAAAAACTAATCAAGATAGTACACTCTCCTTTGCGAGTGGATGTAGAAGTAGTGTGTGTGGAAGTTGTTCTATGCGAGTTAATGGCAAGGAAGTATTGGCATGTGGATATAAGGTTCAAGATGGAGATTTAGTAGAGCCTCTTAAAAATGTTCCTGTTATTCGTGACTTGGTTGTAGATATGGATAAGGCTTATGCGTTTAATGCAAAAGCTAAAGCGTGGATGAACCGACTTACTCCAACAAAAGCTGTAACACACTTAGATGAGAAAATAAATGAGATTCAAAGTGATTGTATTTTATGTGGCTCATGTTACTCTGCTTGTCCAGTTTATGCTGTAAATCCAGAATTTTTAGGACCATTTTCACTTACTCGTGTTTGGAAGTATGTTAGTGATGTTCGAGAGGATGATTCAAAAGAGAAAATAGATACTATTCAGAGTAATGGTGTTTGGGATTGTACTTTATGTAATGAGTGTACTCTAGTCTGCCCACAAGGAATTTCATCTAAATCAGATATAGAAAAACTTCGTGCAAAATCTGCAATGGCTGGATATACTGACCCAAATTTTGCCTCTTTTGGTGGTGGCTTTGGATTTGACGGAAGTCCAAGTTTCTAATATGTTATAATACTAACTAACAAGTTATGCAAACAAACAAAAAGGTTATAAGATGGCAAAAGAACACTCATTTGATATTACAGCAAAAATAGATATACAGATTTTTAAAAATGCGATAAACCTTGTAGATAGGGAGGTTGCAAACCGTTACGATTTTAAAGGTACAACTTATGAGGTTACTTTTAATGAAAAAGCTAAAACTTTAGTTTTAATCGCTTCGAGTGATAACAAACTTGATGCTCTAAAAGATATTGTTATAGCTAAGTTTTTAAAACAGGGTTTATCTTCTAAGGTTATAGAAGAGTTAAAAGTTGAGGACTCAAGTGGTGGAAATAGAAAGGTGACTTTTAAAGTTGTTGATTATATTGAAACTAAAGAGGCTAAAAAAATTACTGCTGATATTAAAAAAATGAAGCTAAAAGTAAATGCTCAAATCGAGGGTGATTCTATCCGTGTTAAAGGTGCTAAACTTGATGACTTACAAAAAGTTATGGCTATGGTTCGTGAAGGTGAGTGGGATGCTCCACTAAACTTTGAGAACATGAGATAAAAGGACACCCACATGCCAAACATGACAATAAATGAAGCTGCTGAGCATTTTGGAGTTTCAAAAGAGGCAATTCATAACCGTGTTAGACGAGGTTCTCTTGTTGTAAGTATTGTAGATGGCGTTAAGTTTGTAGAGGTTGATTCAGATGTAAAAACTAATCCACATGCCAAGCTTAAAACACAAACTAGAACTAGAAATGTAGTAGCAGGTAGTGACGATAGATATTATAAACTTTTAGAAGAACAAAATGCTACTCTTCAAACAAAAGTGGAAAAATTAGAGAATGAAACAAGAGGTTTAAGAGATCAAAAAGAGCAGATGCTTATACAAGAGAGAATTAAAATAGAGCAAATCTATAAAGATAAAGATGAGCAATTAAAAAATATTTTAAACTCAATATCTTCTCAATTTATGTTAAATACACCACAAAAAATTCAAAAAGAGGAACATGTGGAAGCTGAGATAGAGGTTGAAGAGATTGAAGAAAAAGCTGAACTTATCTCTTTAAAGAAGTATTTAAAAACTCAAAAATTCTCAGATAAAAAGCAAGAAAAAATAAAAAATAGATTTAAAAAAAGAGTGAAAAAAGATGAAAGAATTATCTCTTTAGGAAGTAAATTCTATGTAGATACTCTTAAGTATGATTATAAAGACTTGTTAAAGTAGTGATTATAAATCACTACTTTTAAGAGTTAATCCTTTTAGATTCGTGATAGGATAAGAGTAAGATATTCCATCACCTTCACCAGTTATATCTAGCGTGTTCATAATAGTTTTAATCATGTTATTAACTTTTCTTGTTGGGGTAATAAACATTAGATTTGAATCTGTTGAATCACTATGAAGTCTGTTATAAAAGTTAGCCATCTCTTCTAGTCCCATTCCGTGAGCTGTCATGATTGTTACACCTCTAGCACCTGCTTCTTTTGCTGCAAGTAGGGCTTTTTCCTCTCTATTGTGAGGTACGATTACATGCACCGCTGAGAATTGCATCTTATATGAGTGTCGTTTATCTGTACCATGCACATTTACAGTAGATAGTCCCATGTTTTCTGCATCTTCAAGAGCATGACGAAGTTCGTCTAAGTGTATCTCTTCAAGTTCATGTTGCCCTTTAATTCCCATTCTCTCCGTAATAACACCGTATGCCATTACGGTAATCATAGGGAAAAGTGAAGCAAAAGCGATTAGTCCAAAGCCATCAATCAATGGGTCACGACCTGGTATATTAGTCGCTAGACCAAGACCAAGTGCAGCAACTAATGGAACAGTAACCGTAGAAGTTGTAACACCACCACTATCATAAGCGATAGGTATGATATATTTTGGAGCTATAAAAGTTAGAGCGATTACAAGCATATAACCAACCATAATATAGTAAACAATATCTCCACCATTAACAATTCTAAAAGCACCAAGAGATATACCAATAGCCACACCTACTGCAACAAAAAGACGAAGAACAAAGTCGTTGATTTTTCCATCACTAATCTCTTTGGCTTTTTTTGCAATAGCAGTTAGTGAAGGTTCAGCCATAGTGGTTGAGAACCCTATCATAAAAGCAAAAGAGTAAATGATGATGTTGCTGTCATTTTGAGTAAGTTGAAGTGCCATAGTCTCACCAAGTGAGAAAAGACCCATCTCTAAACCGATGATAAAAGCATCAAGACCAATTATAACTAACCCAAATCCTATTATAACCTCTTTTAAATTCTCAACAGGTTTTTTAAGGATTATATATTGGAAAAATAAGATAACACCCAGTATAGGAATAACATCAAAGGCAACACTAACTATACCTTTTAGTAAACTCAAAAGATTAAAGTCAAAAGCAGCTGCTGTCTCAGGAATATTAGTAACAACAGGGATAACAATTTCTGAAGCTTCTATAAATTGATAAACATAAATACCGTAAAATTGTACAAATATCATAGGAGTTAAAGAAGCAAAAGCGATAAGACCAAAACCATCTAAAACAGGATTCCTACCTTTAATAGTTGAAGCTAATCCAATACCTAAAGCAGCTACAAGAGGAACCGTAACAGTTGAAGTTGTAACTCCACCAAGGTCAAATGCAAGACCAACTATCTCTTTAGGTAAGAAAAAAGTGGCAGCTACAACAAGAATATAACCTGCGATGATGTAGTAATGGATAGGGTGACCTTTTATAATCCTCCAAACACCAATTACTATGGCAAACCCTACAGAGAAGGCAACAACCATTCTAAGAACAAAGGCATCAATACGACCAGAACTTATACCAGCTGCTTTATCTGCGATAACTAAAAGTGCTGGTTCTGCAACCGTTGTACCAAAGCCTACCATAAAAGCAAAAAGAACTATCCACCCTGTAGCTCTTGATAATGCCGTAGGCAGAGGCTAACCCAAGTCCAGTGCCTCTACCACCCATCTCCTTGGTGGTAAAGAACG
>JAIOSY010000081.1 GCA_021107375.1 Sulfurimonas sp. | reverse complement strand
GGCATCTTTTTTATTATAAGTCACTGATTTTATAAGTATTTTTATAAGTCCAACAGGCTTTGCTTTTGTAAATGCCTCAAAACCAAATAGTTCTATCATTTGGCTATTTGCATCTTCATAAGTTGACATGTGGCATGTGGCTTTTGTTAAAAAATTACTCATCATTTTTGGCTTTATCTTATTTTTTACTAAATTAACCCTAAATGGAACTCTCCAAACACTTAACTTTGCACCATTACTTAAAAGTTCATCAAGATATTCTTGAGTATATCTCCAGCTTCCAAACATTCTAAAATCTGCTATATTTTTGCCATTTTTTATCTCAACATCATCAAGTAAACTACACTCTATGGTTTTAGTTGACATATCTGAAGCTTTTATCAAACCATCAGCTAAGTTAAACTCCACATCTCCAGCTTTAAAAAGTAACTCTTTTTTAGGATTATTTTTAAAATTGAGAGGATATTTTTTATCAGGCTTTGAATTTTCAACACTTAACATTGGTACTTTTTCTATATTTTTTGCGTAACACAAAATATATTCGGTCATACGAGCCACTTTTGTATGCATAAAAGAGTGTTTGTTTTTGTTCTGCCAAATATACTGTGATATAAAATTCTCATCACCAAATAACTCATCACAAAGTAGTTTTAAATGCGCAAGTTCATTATCATCAATAGAGATAAAAATAACACCATGCTCACTCAACAATCCACATGCCAAGATAAGACGAGGACACATAAAATCCAACCAAACAGAATGAGTTTTAAACTTATTATCATATAAAAATTTATGGTTTTTTGTATTGTATGGAGGGTCTATATAGATTACATCTACTAAAGATTTATACTCATGAGTTAAAGACTTTAAAGCTTCAAGATTATCTGCATTTATAAGTAGATTTTTATCTTTTGTGATTATATTTTTAACATTTTCAAATCCACATGCCAAACTCTTAGATTTAGATTTATTTTTCCAGTTTAAACTAACCATATATTTATTTTAAAACTACTTCTTTTTAAAAACAACCCTACAATCACCACTCTCTAATTCAGTAGCAACATATGAAAAATTTGATGAGATTTTATCATATAATATAGATGGTTCATGAAAGAATATTCCAACAAGTCTATCATTTTCACTCTCAAGTAAACTTAAACAAACCATAGCATTCACCATCGGTTCTGGTGGCTGACAAAGAATTGCATCAAACTCATAACAGGTAAGTCCATTCTCTTCATATTTATATATATCTAGCGTTGCACGAGGTATAACTACTTTTTCTTTATTCATAAATTTCCTAATTGTAAATATATCTATTTTCTTGATTATTCCATATAAAATAGTTTGAAACTTTTTTAAAAGCTTTTAAAACTATTGTATTATGACAATCATTTGAGTAAATTGTTATTGGGGTATGGTAGTATCTATTATATGATTTAATAGGATGAAACAGAATATCCTGCCAAGTAAACTCAATCCTTCCATCAAAAGGCTCAAATGGTACAGTTGACACAACTAGCTTATCTTTTACAGGACATTTAAAATAACAACTGATATAAAATTTATCTATTTTAACATATTCTAGAAGTGAGACTATACTTTTTTCATCCATTCTCATCTCGACACTCCATGATTTATTAAAAATAAAAAAGCAACAAATATTCCAACTTTAATCAAAAATTTTCAATCCTATTTCAAACACTTTTTTATCCCCATCCATCAACTTTACATAGCCACCATGAGCCTCAGCAATCTGACGAGACAAAACAAGTCCTAGCCCATTACCTTTAACTTTTGTAGATTTAAATGCTTCAAAAAGTTCACTTTTATCCTCAATTGGCACACCACTATCTGTTATAAAAAACTTATGAAATACACCATCATTTTCATAAACTATCTCAACAACTCCATCATCTTCATCATCTAACTCAATCGCATCAATAGCATTAAATAAAAAGTTAGTAAAAAGTATCTCTAACAAATCAAAATCAGCTTCAAGAGTAAAATCTTCATCTAAAAGCTTAAATGTAATCTCTTTTGAATACCCATAATATCCACATGCCAAGCTAAGATTTTCTTGGAGTTTCATCCAGTTAAATTGTTTTTTACTAGCTTGAACACCTTTTGAGAACATCAAAGTTGCTTTTATTATCCTCTCTATTTTAAAAATAGAGTTTTGTATCTCTTGAACTATTAAAATATTTTCTGGTTTTACTCTTTTTTTAAGAGTTGAGCTCAAAAGTGAGATTGAGCCGATAGGATTTCGTATCTCATGTGATAAGTGAGCTGCCATTTGTCCCATAGTTGCTAGATTTTCCTTTCGCTTTTGCTCCGTAATATCAGTAGCACTCAACATGATTTTATCTTGATATGAAGAACTTTTTATAAGATACGAACGAAAATTATACTTTACCTCATAATCATCATTTTTTGGTTCAAGTAGTTCAAGTAACTCTTTTACCTTTTTTGCATGTGAATTTTGTAAAAACACATCACCATCATCATTTAAAATCCAAATAGGATTTGGTAAAAATTCAACAACTTTTTCAACCGTATCTTGAAGATGAGTATAAGAAGCCTTTAATTCATTAAACTCATTTTCAACCTTATAAGTTTGCTCTATTAAAAGATTTAACTCCTCAGGAGTTATAACATTTTCACTCATTATCTACTAAATCCAACTAAAATCTTATAAAGTGAATGAGCATCATCACTACCACAAAGTTCTCTTATAGAGTGCATAGCAAAAGTAGGTAGCCCAACATCTAAAGTTTCTATCCCAAGTCTTGTAGCAGTAATAGGACCGATAGTTGAGCCACAACCCATATCTGAGCGAGTCACAAACTCTTGGTAAGGCTCATTTAAAGACGAAGCTACATTCATAAATCTTGATATAGTTGTAGAGTTTGAAGCATATCTTTGGTTCGCATTTACCTTGATAACACTACCTTTATTTATGTAGGGTACATGTTTGGGGTCATGTTTAGTTGGAAAATTTGGATGCAAGGCATGTGCATTATCAGCCGAAATCATAATCGAGCTTCTAATCATTTGCATATAATCTTCATAGTCTGGAAACATTCTTCTAAGAGTATTTTCTAAAAAGCTACCCCCTGCCCCAGAAGTTGATTCACTCCCAACCTCTTCATGATCAGATGCAATAAAAAGCATAGGCTTATCGGCATCAACACTACAAATCGCCAACAAACCAACATAGCAAGAGAGAAGATTATCAACTCTAGCAGAGCTTATAAAATCATCATGAAGCCCTACAAATGAAGCCCTTTGAGTATCATAAAAACTAAGCTCACTAGCATATAACTCTTTAACATCTAAAATCTCATTTTTAGATAACTGCCATTTTAAAAATTCATCAAATTCAAAATCATCATTTGTTGTTAAAATCGGACACATATCAGTTTGCTTGTTAACAGTTTTATCTTTGTTAGCCTTATCATCTAAGTGAATCGCCAAGGATGGAACAATAGCAATAGCCTTTTTAACATCAATCAGAGTATCTTTAATCTCATCATTACTATCAAGGTAACTAACTCGCCCAGCTAAAGATAAATCTCTATCAAACCAAGAATTTAATAGAAGCCCACCATAAGGCTCAACTCCAAATTTTACAACTCCATGCTCTTTTATAACAGGATTTGGTTTTAGTTTTAGATTTGGAGAATCAGTATGTGAGCCAACCATTGTGTAGTTCTTGGCACCCCAAGGGCATTTGTCACTTCGTTCGGGCACATGTGGGAATGTAAAAGCGATAACAGAAGAATCATTACGAGTAACAAAATACTTCTGCCCCTCTTTTAAATTCCACTTTTCAGTTTCAATAAGCTTTATAAATCCAGCATTAGCCAACATCATACTCATATTTCTTGTTGCATGAAAAGGTGTAGGCGAAGCATCTAAAAACCCTAAAAGCCCCTCGTTAAAATCTTTTTTATCCATTTTTTATCCTAATATATCTACAGATTCATTACCCTCTAGGGCTTTTAAAATATTGTTATTTACTCTTATAGCTGAGTCTATCACTACATTTTGTAGTTTTGCTGTTATGATTAGCTTTAAAGGTCTTGAGCCTGGATTTTGTCTTATCAGGGTGTATAACTCCTCTAAAACTTTCATATCACTCTCGACTTTTATTGCTAAATGTAGAGGTTCTTGAGGTATCTCTCTTACCTCTGTTTTTACTTTTTTACACTCTTTTTTTGACTCTTTTAAGGTCATAATTTTTGATATACTTATTCTTGGTCCAAAGTCTGTGTGAGTGATTTTTCCTTTAAAGGCTATTGGCTCTTCTTTGTTCATCTCTGCGAGTTTTTCTAGTTTATCTGAGAAAAGCATTATTTCGATATTTCCATGAAAATCCATTAAGTTTACGATACCAAACTGATTTCCTTTTTTACTTATCTTTGTAACAATCTCTTCAACCTTACCTATAAAAATAGCAGTTGAACCATCTTTTACACTCTCTAATTCAGAAGATAGGGTATAGTTTAACTCATCAAGTTTTTCACGATATTCATCAAGTGGGTGTCCTGATACATAAAAACCAAGTGTCTCTTTTTCAAACTCCAAAATTTCTTTAAGTTCATACTCTTCAGAGTTTGTAAGAATTAATTGAACTGAAGTTATCTCTTCATCATCACCAAAAAGACTTCCAACTGCATTTTTC
>JAIOSY010000294.1 GCA_021107375.1 Sulfurimonas sp. | reverse complement strand
GTGGAGCATTTGGTTTTGGAGCAGAGGTTGGGATAAGTACCAACAAGCTACATGCTCGTGGACCTATGGGGATAGAGGGACTAACTACTTATAAGTTTAAGATTTATGGAAAAGGTCAAATTAGATAGGCTCTATTTTATAGAGACACTACAAAGTGAGTATTTCACTTTTGTAGTAAATCCTATTGTCGTTTTATTAATCACACCTGTTGTGCTCATGATACCTTTATCAAAGATATATGTCATTGTCATAGTTGTTGTGATTTTATCAATAGTAGTATCAACTATAAATATACCAGTTTTTGGTTTTCCTTTCATTCTTTTGTTAGGTTTATAGTCAATGATTTTAATCTTTATATTGTCTGTACTCATTTGAGTACCTATAAAAATTTCACGAAAGTTTTTCCCACTTTTAGCATTTGCTTTATAATTTATATTGTCAAAAACTTTACCATTGTAATAAAGTTGTACTTTACCCTCTTGGGCAAGAGTACAACCACCACCTTTAATACCCATCTCTGTAGCATTAAGTAGTAAAAAACTAAAAAATAATGTAAGTAATAGTTTCATTTTATAACTCCTAAGCGTATTTTCTTTCCCACTCTGCACATGCAGGTGTAAAGTACTCTATTCTTATTTTTTTAAATTCTCTTGATGAATATAGTGGCATGTGGGATTTGTTTGGAATCTCTTTAGCCATATCTTCGATTATACCGTTAGTCTCTTGGGTTGTTTTACCATGAACCATTGTAAAGAGATTAAAAGGCCAGTTTTCATATTTTGGACGAAGATAACAATGGCTTACTGCTGAGAATGCTGCGGCATCGGTACCAATTTTTTCACCATTTGCCTCATCTACATCCCAAACTACCATTGCATTTGCATTGAAACCTGCTTTTCTATGGTTTAAGATAGAAGCAAATCTTCTCATAATACCAGCTTCTTGTAACTCTTTTAAAATTTTAAAGAAAGTATCATAATCTATATCTAACTCTTTTATAATTTGTGCAAAAGGTTCACTAACCATTTTTATATCATATTGAGCAAGTCTAATGATTTGGTGGTGAAGAGGAGTTAATTCTATCTCTGTATGTACAACTTTTTTAACTTTCTCTTTTTTATCATCTTTACCAGTTGTGTTTAGTTTAACATTTATTTTGAAAAGTTTAAGTGTAGGAAGCATGATATAATCTTCTGCCTCTGTTAACTTTGCAATAATTTCAACTGTTTTTTCAAGTCCAAGTTCACTTGTTGGAGGAACACCAAGTGTAAACCAAATATTAAAATCATGGTTTCTTTCATAGTTATGTGAAATTCCAGGATGTGAATTGATAATCTCAACAGCTTTATCAATTTTATCAGGAGCAATTTTAAATGCAACAAGAGATGATTTATATCCTAATCTTTTTGTATCAAAAATAGCTGATGTTTGTCTGATAATTCCATCTGATTTTTCTTTTTGAAGTATAGTTAAAACTTCATCTTCACTAATCCCTAATTCATCGGCAATAGCCTTAAATGGTTTTGCAACTAAAGGAAACTTTTTTTGTATTCTCGATAATATTTCATTTTTCATATATAATAATCCATTATTTTAATAGTGTTGGGATTGTATTGTAATATTTATTAAACACAGTTGATATTTATCAACTATGTTACAGCTAAATTCAGTTATTATTTTTGTAATAAAAAAATAGTATATGAAGAGGTTTCTATGGCTTATTTTCCAGCTTTTATTAAATTGGATAACAAAAAGATTTTGATTGTGGGTGGTGGGTATATTGCTTATGAAAAACTTGACCATCTTTTAGATTTTACTAAAGATATTTATGTGATTGCGTCTGAATTTTCAGATGAGATGATGCAAAGAATCGAGAAAGAAAATCTTGGATTTGAAAAAAGAACTTATAAAGTTGGTGATATAAAAGATTATATGGTAGTTATTGTTGCAGTTGATGATATTCCTCTTCTATCTGAGATATTTCAAGAATCATAACAGTATAACTGCCTTTGTAACTCTGTTGATTCTGTAGATTATTGTGACTTTATTTTTCCATCATATGTAAAAAAAGATGATTTAACCATAGCAATATCAACTTCAGGTGCTTCACCTGCAATGGCGAAACACTTAAAAAAATATTTGAGAAATTTGATTCCAGAGGGAATTTCAGATTTTTTAAAAGAGATGAAAGAGTTAAGAAAAACTATCCCCAAAGGGAAAGAAAGAATGAAAATGCTTGATGAAAAAGCAGAAAATTATATTAAAAGTTGGAGTAAATAATTAATCTTTTAATTTAAAAGAAAAATATAAAGATATTAAAAGCATCAAAATTGTGGTGCTGTATAAAATCGTATAGTTAGAAAAATGTAAAATTATCCCACCAAGAAGTGAGAAAAATAATCCAAAAGAGATTATGTTTATTTGTAAGGCGATATAAACTGGTCTTTTCTCAGCAGGTGCAAGAGCAAGGATTAGATTTCCTGAGGCTATACGGTTTCCATCTATTGCCCCGCCAACAATAAAGAAAATAATTAAATATTCCTCTATTGATGAGGCAAAATATGCAAGAGATATTGCTATTATATATAAAGAGATAGAGATGTTTGCTGTTCTTTTATTTAAACCTTTACCACTAAGTCTTCCCCATAATAAGTTGCTTAACATTGCACCAACCATTTGAGTTGTTATTAAACTACCGATGGCTACTCCATCTAAGTCTATTTTAGTTTGTGCATCTAAAATAATAAAAGGTAAAGAGATTAAATATCCATAAGCTAAAAGAAAAGTAGTTAGTTGAATTTGTAAATCTTTATCTGATTTTAAAAGTGACCAAGAGTTTTGTAAAAAGATTTTAAATGATTTTTCTTTTTGTGATACTTTTTCTTTTACTGGTTCATCAATAGTCCCAAAAGAGATATAACCTAAGCCCATTATAAATGAACTGATTATAAATAGATAACCATAACTTTGAGGAGCAGGGAAGTACTCTAAAAT
>JAIOSY010000207.1 GCA_021107375.1 Sulfurimonas sp. | reverse complement strand
TCATATGAAAATTCTGTTTTAGCACCAATTTATTATGCAAAAATGCTTTATTATGATGAACTATTTTTTAGAGTAATAGATAAAAATGAAGTATATGCTCGTGGTGGAAGATATAAAAGTTCAGAATTAACATCAGTTGGTTTTGCGATTTATACAGACGCTTTGTGTGAAAATTTAAGTAAATAATAGAAATTAGGAAGAATAATGATAAGAACTAAAGTTCAATACAGCGAGGCACTAAATGACGAGTCGTAAAGCAGATTTAATTGTAGGTATTCAATGGGGTGACGAAGGAAAAGGTAAGATAGTTGATAAGTTAGCAAGTGAATATGATATGGTTTGTAGAAGCCAAGGTGGTCATAATGCTGGACATACTATCTGGGTAGATGGTGTAAAATATGCACTTCACCTTATCCCATCAGGTGTATTAAACCCACATGCCATAAATGTTGTTGGTAATGGTGTAGTTTTATCTCCTGAGTCTATTATCAAAGAGATGGTTCAGTTTGATGGACTTGAAGGTCGCCTTTATATCTCTGATAAAGCACACTTAAATCTTTACTATCATGCTTTGATTGATCAAGCAAAAGAGAGACTAAAGGGTGATAAAGCTATCGGTACAACAGGTAAAGGGATTGGACCTGCTTATGCAGATAAAATCAATCGTACTGGTTTTAGAGTTGGTGAGCTTTTAAATCCTGCAAAACTTACTACTTCTATTATTGAATATTTTGAGCAAAATAGAGCGATTTTTGATATTTATGAGATTGCTACTCCCGTTGAAGCTGAACTTTTAGCACAACTTGAAGGTTTTAAAGAAAAATTAGCTCCATTTATTACAGATACAACTCAAATGGTTTGGAAAGCAATAGACGCTGATAAAAGAATTCTTTTAGAGGGTGCGCAAGGTACACTTCTTGATATTGACCATGGTACATATCCATTTGTTACTTCATCTGCAACTGTATCTGCTGGTGCTTGTACTGGTTTGGGAATTAACCCAAAAGATATTGGTAAAGTTACTGGAATTGTAAAAGCTTACTGTACTCGTGTTGGAAATGGACCATTCCCAACTGAAGATAGTGGTGAAGATGGTAAAAGACTTGGTGAACAAGGGCATGAGTTTGGAACTACTACAGGAAGAGCTAGAAGATGTGGTTGGTTTGATGCAGTAGCTACGAGATATGCTTCAAGATTAAATGGATGTGATGAGCTTTCACTAATGAAGCTTGATGTTCTTGATGGTTTTGATGAGGTTAAAGTTTGTGTTGCTTATAAACTAGATGGTCAAGAGATAGATTATATGCCATCAGATTTAGATGCTGTAACACCGATTTATAAAACTTTTAAAGGTTGGGATAATTCTGTAGGTGTTAGAAAATTTGAAGATTTACCAGCAACTGCTCAAGAGTATGTTAAAATTATTCAAGAGATTTCACAAACAAAAGTTGGAATTATCTCTACATCACCTGAGAGAGAAGATACAATAATTCTTTAACAAGGATACTCTGCATGAAGACTCGCTTTAGCTCTTTAGTAACTTTGAAAAAAAATACTATGGATAAGAGTGAACGAGCAGTGCAAAGTGCAAATGCAGACTTAAATAGTGCAACGATGGCACTTGAAATATCCTACTCTTCTTTAAATGGCTTAGAAGTTCCACAATCTGGTACAATGTCTAAAATGTTAGCTACTAGAACGCTACTAGATTCTCAAAGAGGACTTATTCAACATAACAAAGAGTGGATGAGTTTTGCAAAAAATCAAGTTGTTCAAGCCAAAGAGCAATTAAAACTTGATATGATTGAACATGAAAAATTTAAATATCTTGAACTCGAAGAGATTAAAAAAGTTTTAAAAGAACAAAAAATAAGAGAGTCAAAAGATTTAGACGAGGTTGCTCTTATGACACACTCAATAAAAATTAAAAATAGGAGTTAATGATGAGATTTTTATTACTTACAATATTTACTATTACATCATTAATAGCTCTTCAAACTAGTGATAGACTTTTTGATTGTACAGAGATTTTTAAAGAGAGAAAGAGTGAACTTTTAGTTGAACTTGAAAGAATAGATGAGCAAAAACAAGCTTTAAATGCTTTAAAAATAGCAACTGAAGAGTTATTAAAGAAAAAAGAGAGCAACTTAGTTCAAAAAGAAGAAATTGTAGATGCTAAGCTTAAAGAGATTACTCAAAAAGAGGAATCAATAAAAGCAATGCTTAAAAAAAATGAAGATGTTTTAAAAGAGTTAAAAAGTGCTAAAATGAATAAAATAGCTCAAACTTTTGCAAAAATGAAACCAGCTTCAGCTGCAAATATTCTTTCAGATATGGATACAAAAGAAGCAGCAATAATCTTAGCATCTTTAAAACCTAAAACAGTAGGAAAAATACTAACTAAAATGGATCCAAAAAAAGCTTCTGAACTTACACTTATTTTAGCTAAATAATCTATACTCCTTTTACACCTAAACATATCTTTACCTAACTTATAGTAAAATGCCTAAATTTATTAATAAGTAGGGTCACAAAACTATGAAAATATCACTAAAATCTATTCCTCATATAGCGAGTAAAATTTCGATTGACTTAAATAAGAGTGGTGTAGTTACTATGACTAAAGGGCTTGAGCCTGTTGCACATGAAGCAGAGAAAATTTTGATTCATAATATACATCAAGAGATGGCACTAGAAGAGAAAGCTGATGAGATTTGTGAAGAGAATGAAGAAGAGATAGAGTTTATGCTTGCAGATGAGAGACAACTTTTTTTCATGATTAAGAAAAAACTTGCTCCAGAATTTGGTGTAATTCTTAACTATGAAG
>JAIOSY010000120.1 GCA_021107375.1 Sulfurimonas sp. | reverse complement strand
AGCATCCAAAATTTAAACTAAACTATATCGCAAACTCTGAGGGAAATACAACTATCAATGAACTTCATCCATCTTTAAATGGAGTATGTGAACTTGATGTTAAAAAAGCTGCCGTTGATGAGTGTGCGAAGAGTTGTTCTCTTGTATTTTTAGCACTTCCACATAAAACTGCTATGGCTTATGTTAAACTACTCTTGGCATGTGGGATTAAGGTAGTTGATTTGTCTGCTGATTATAGATTGCCTCTTGATATTTATGAAGAGTTTTATTGTCCTCATACAGATATAGAAAATTTAAAGCATGTTGTTTATGGACTTCCTGAGATGTTTAAAGAGGAGTTGAAATCAGCAACTCTAGTTGCAAATCCTGGTTGTTTTCCAACATCTGCAATACTTGGGCTTCTTCCATTTATGGACAAAAGAGTTCTAAATACTCCTATAATTGTAGATGCTAAAACAGGTGTGAGTGGAGCAGGTAAAAAACTGAGTGAAGTTACTCACTTTGTAAATATAAACGATAATCTTTTTGCTTATAACCCTTTGATGCATAGACATGCTCCAGAGATAGCAAATAAACTTGGTGTAGATTTTGATGAGGTAAATTTTGTGCCACATTTAATCCCTTTAACTCGTGGAATGTTATCTTCAATCTATATTCAAACAAGTGGTGAATTTGATGCTTTTGAAGTTTTAAGTAGTTACTATAAAGAAGCACCTTTTGTAAGAGTTTCTAAAAATCCAGTAGATATGAAAAATACAGCAGGAACAAACTTTTGTGATATTTATGTAAAACAAAAAGGAGATATGCTTTTTATCTCAAGTGCTATTGATAACTTAATGAGGGGAGCATCAAGCCAAGCTGTTGTAAATGCAAATCTTATGATGGGACTTGATGAGTCTACTGGAATTCCAGATATAGCTTATGTACCATAGTGATATTGAGATAAAAGAGGGGGCATTTGTAGTTTCAGATGCTCACTACTCTCATAAACGACCTCAATTTTTAAACTTTCTTCAAGCAATTAAATCTAAAAAACTACTACCAACACAACTTATTTTAATGGGTGATATTTTTGATGCACTTTTTGGTGGTGTGCAAAAAACATTAGATGTAAATCAAGAAGTAATATCTATTATAAATGAATTGTCAGAGCAAATTGAGGTGATATATTTAGAGGGAAATCATGATTTTAATCTAAAAAATGTATTTCCACATGCCAAGGTATTTAAAATTTCAGAACAACCTTTGGCATGTGGGTTTAATGGAAAAAAAGTTTTAATAGCTCATGGTGATTTTGACGGAGGTTTTATATATAGAATATATACATTATTTGTACGAAATATAGTTATTATAAAATTTTTAAATCTTTTTGATGAGTATATTTTAAATAAACTGGATAATTATTTAGATAAAAAAGATGATTGCAAAAAGTTGTCTTGGTTTGAAGATTTTATAAAAAGAAGAATTGCTAATCAGTATGAATGTGATTACTTTTTAGAGGGGCATTTTCACCAAAACAAGGGTATAAAAATAGATGAAATAAACTATATAAATTTAGGTGCTTTTGCTTGCAATCAAAGATATTTTATTGTAAAATCAATCGAAGATAAAGAGTTTTTAGAAGAGAATAGTTTTTCTAAGGAGACATAAGTATGGATGATAATTCGTTAAAAGTTGGTTCCAATGAGATGGAGCTTGTAGATTTTCGTATATTAAATCAGGGTGAAGATGGTGTATATGAGGGTATTTATGGTATTAATGTCTCAAAAGTTAGAGAGATTATTCGTGTACCTCATTTAACAGAATTACCTGGTACACCTGATTATATAGAGGGTATTTTTGATTTAAGAAGTGTGGTTATACCTGTAGTTAACTTAGCTAAGTGGATGGGAATAACTCCTCCAGAGGGTTTAGAAAAAGATTTAAGAATTATTATAACAGAGTTTAATAATGTTCTAATTGGTTTTATTGTTCATGAAGCTAAAAGAATTAGAAGAATTAACTGGGGTGATATTGAACCAGCAACTTTTGCTAGTGGTTCTGGAACATTAGATGGAAGTAAAGTTACTGGTGTTACGAAAATAGAGGGAGATAATGTTCTTCTTATTCTAGATTTAGAGTCTGTTGTTCAAGATTTAGGACTTTATGAACCAGATGTTGAAGCAATCCCTCATGATTTAGAAACATTTTCTGGTTTAGCTCTTATTTTAGATGATAGTTCAACTGCAAGAAAAATAGTCAAAGAAGCTCTTACAAAAATGGGATTTAATGTTATTGAAGCAATTGACGGACAAGAGGGTTTAGAAAAACTTGAAGATTTATATGGAATGTATGGTGATGATATTTCTAAACATTTAAAATTAATTCTTTCAGATGTAGAGATGCCTAGAATGGATGGTTTTCATTTTGCAGCAAATGTAAAAGAAGATGGAAGGTTTTTTGATATTCCAATCGTTTTTAATTCATCTATAAGTGATCATTTTAGTGAAATTAGAGGTAAAGAAGCAGGAGCAGAGGCTTATTTAGTTAAGTTTGAAGCTAGTACATTTTATGATGAAGTGTCACGAGTTGTTCGTGCACATATGAAGTAGGAGTATAAATATGGATGAATTTCAAGAGATACTGCAGGATTTTTTAGTTGAGTCCTTTGAACTTGTAGAGAAGCTAGATGAAGATTTAGTTGAGTTAGAAAATACACCAGAAGATTTGGAACTTTTAAATGGAATTTTTAGAGTTGCACATACGGTTAAAGGTGCTTCGTCATTTTTAAATTTTGATGTTTTAACTCATTTAACACACCATATGGAAGATGTTTTAAACAAAGCTAGACATGGTGAACTTGTAATAACTCCAGATATTATGGATGTAGTATTAGAATCTATAGATTTAATGAAAGCATTATTAAATACTATTCGTGATACAAGTGCTGATGCTGGAATTGATGTTTCGGCTTGTGTTTCCAGACTTGATAAAATAAGTGGTGGTGAGGGTGAAGTTGTTGAGGTTGAATTAGCTGTTCCTGTAGAAGAGGTTGTAGTTGCTGAGGCTGAAGTAGAAGTAGAATCTCAGGATGAAGAAGAGCTAGATTTTGATTCTATGAGTGATGAAGATGTTGAAGCTGAGATAGAGAGACTTCTTAATCAAAGACAAGATGAAGATAAGGCCAAGAGAGCTGCGAAGATAGCATCTGGTGAAAAAGTTCCAGAAGTCCCACCAGCTCCTAGCGAAGACGAGCCTGCTGTAACTCCCCCACCAGCAGCAACTCCGCCACCGCCACCACCACCACCACCGCCGCCTGCTGCACCAGCAAAACCTGCTCCTGCTGCACCAAGTGGTGATGCAAAAGCAGCGGCTCCTGCAAAAAGAGCTCCTGCTGCTGTTGAGCAAACTATTCGTGTTGATGTAAAAAGACTTGATCATTTAATGAACCTTATTGGGGAACTTGTTCTCGCTAAAAATAGACTTATTAAGATTAATGATGATGTTGAAGAGAGATATGAGGGTGAAGAGTTTTTAGAAGAGTTAAATCAGGTTGTTTCTATTGTTTCTCTTGTTACAACTGACCTTCAAATTGCAGTTATGAAAACAAGAATGCTTCCAATTGGTAAAGTGTTTAACAAGTTTCCTAGAATGATTCGTGATTTAACTCGTGAACTTAACAAAAAAATAGAACTTGAAATCTCTGGTGAAGAGACTGAGCTTGATAAATCAATCGTTGAAGAGATTGGTGATCCACTTGTTCATATTATTCGTAACTCATGTGATCATGGTGTTGAGATGCCAGACACTCGTATTGCAGCTGGTAAAAGTGAAACAGGTACGATAAAACTAAAAGCTTATAATGAAGGTAATGCTATTGTTATTCAGATTGATGATGATGGTAAAGGTCTTGATGTTGATATGCTTAAAAACAAGTCTCTTGAAAAAGGTATTATTACAGAAAAAGAAGCTGATTCTATGAGTGATAAGGAGGCATACGCTCTTATCTTTAAACCAGGTTTTTCAACTGCTGCACAAGTTACAAATGTATCCGGTCGTGGTGTTGGTATGGATGTTGTTAAAACAAATATTGAAAAACTAAACGGTATTATTGATATAGACAGTGAGTTAGGACAAGGAACATCTATAAAATTAAAGATTCCTCTAACTCTTGCTATTATACAAGCACTTCTTGTTGGTGTTCAAGAGGAATATTATGCGATTCCTTTAGCTTCAGTTTTAGAGACTGTTAGAATTTCTCAAGATGAGATTTATACGGTTGAGAATCGTTCAGTTATGAGACTTCGTGAAGAGGTTTTATCTCTTGTTCATATTGGTGATATTTTTGAAGTAGATAGAATCCTTGATTCTGGTGAACATGCATATGTTGTTGTTTTAGGGTTGGGTGCACAAAAACTTGGACTTATTGTTGATTCACTTGTTGGACAAGAAGAGATAGTTATTAAATCTTTAGGTGATTATTTAAAAGGGATTGAAGGTATTGCTGGAGCGACTATTCGTGGTGATGGTGGAGTTACTCTTATTGTTGATGTTGTTGCACTTATGCAGATGGCTAAAGGTGTAAAAGCTACAGTTGCTGCGCAATCTCAAACAGCTCAAATTTCTCATGAAAAATTAAAAGCTAGTGATTATAAAGTTATGATTGTTGATGATTCTAAAACAGATAGAATGATTATGAGAAAAGCCTTAGAACCAATAGGCATTACTTTAGTTGAAGCAAGTGATGGACAAGAGGCATTAGGTATTTTAAAATCAGGTGAATATAATTTTGATGCAATGCTTGTAGATATTGAAATGCCTAGAATGGATGGATACTCTTTAGCAACAGAGATTAAAAAATACAATAAATATAAAAATTTACCGTTAATAGCTGTAACTTCTCGTACCGGTAAGTCTGATAGAATGAGAGGTGTTGAGTCTGGAATGGTTGAGTATATTACTAAACCATACTCTGCTGATTATTTATCTAGTGTAGTTCAAAGAAATGTTAACTTTAAATCGGAGTTTTTATAATGAGTGATAAATTAAAGCAAATTATTAATAAGCAAGCTGAGCAGCAAGATGTTGGATTAAATCAGTCTGATGATATAGTTCAATTAGTTGGATTTGTAATTGGTGAAGAAGAGTATGCTGTGCCTATTTTAACTATTCAAGAGATTATTAAACCCATTTCATGGACAAGAGTACCTCAAACACCAGCATATGTTCTTGGTGTATTTAATCTTCGTGGTTCTGTTATCCCTTTGATTGACCTTCGTGTTAAGTTTGGTCTTGGTGCTAAAAATCATAATGATGAAACAAGATTTTTTGTTTTAAAACAAGATGATGAAGTGGCTGGTTTTGTTATTGATAGATTAACAGAAGCTATTAGAATTAAAAAAACTGATATCGGTCCACCACCAGATACTATCGCTTCTGAAGAGAGTATGATAGATGGTGTTGGTAAGCAAGAGGGTAGAATTTTAACAATATTAAAAGTAAATAAACTTCTTGAGAGAGATTTTTAATATTTTTTTATGAATAATTATTCTTTAATTGTATCTTTTGTAGATGATATACTCCTTTTGAAATTTTCAGGGGAGTTGAGTCTTTATGCAATCACTACACTTCAAAAACAGCTAAATATACAAAATATTTCAAATGTAAAAGATATACAAATTGATTTAAACGATGTATATTTTGTTGATACTGCAGCAGCTATTTTTATAAATAATTTACTTATTAAATATGAAAAATTAGATATAAAAGTTAGTATAAATTCAAATTCTAAAGATATTACAGATACTCTTGAGTTAGTTAGAAATCAAAAATTGACTTCAGATAAGCTACCATCTCCAAACAAAGAGATGTTTTTATATTCTGTTGGTAAATATATATATTTATTATATTAGTTTATTGTCATTTTTAAATTTTTTGGGAAATTTATTTGCTACAAAAATATATTATTTAAAATCTATAAAAAATATTAGATTTAAAGAGATAGCATTTGAAATAAATGAGAGTGGAGTTAAAGCTCTTCCTATTATCTCTTTAACAAGTTTTCTTATCGGTTTAGTTGTTGCATATCAGTCAGCATATCAACTGAAAATATATGGTGCAAATATATTTTTAGTTGACATGCTTGGTATCTCTATACTTCGTGAGTTATCACCGCTTATTACAGCTATTGTAATTGCTGGTAGAAGTGGTTCAGCTTTTACTGCACAGATTGGTGCTATGAAAATTACAGAGGAATTAGATGCAATGAGAACGATGGGGTTTGATCCCTATATTTTCTTAGTAGTACCGCGTATACTTGCGCTTATGCTTGTAATGCCAATACTTATTTTTGTAGCTGATATGATGGGTGTTCTTGGTGGTATGCTTGTAGCAAGTTTAGATTTACAAATAACACCAACTCTTTTTATAGATAGATTTAATGAAGTAGTAGCTGCAAAGCATTTTTTTATAGGGATATTAAAAGGTCCATTTTTTGCATTTTTAATTGCTACTATTGGTATTTATAGAGGTTTAATGGTAAAAAATGATACACAAAGTATAGGTTTTAATACGACAAAAAGTGTAGTTGAATCAATTTTTGCAGTGATTATTTGTGATGCTATTTTCTCAATAGTATTTACAAATTTGGGGATATAATGGATAAAGTTATAGAAGTTAGAGATGTAAAAACTATTTTTGGTACAAGGGTTGTACATGATGGGTTAAATCTTTGTGTAAATCGTGGTGAAATTTATGGTTTACTAGGACCAAGTGGATGTGGTAAAACAACTTTACTTCGTGAGATAGTTATGCTTCAAGAGTTTCATGGTGGTAGTATTAATATTTTAGGAAATGAGTTAAATGGAATTTCTCATTCAAAGGCACAAAAATTAAGAAGAGAATGGGGTGTTTTATTTCAGGCTGGTGCACTATTTTCTTCACTTACAATCGCTCAAAATATTGCACTACCTTTAGTTGAATATAGTGATTTGTCTCAAGATATGATAAATGAAATTGTTGAGTTTAAGATAAATTTAGTTGGATTAAAATCAGCAGATGCAAATTTATACCCATCTCAAATCAGTGGTGGTATGAAGAAAAAATCAGCACTTGCTCGTGCACTTGCAATGGATCCAAAGCTTCTGTTTCTTGATGAACCAACAAGTGGACTTGACCCTATCTCAGCGAGAGATTTTGATAGTTTAATTTTAAAACTTCGTGATTTATTGGGATTGACAATTGTAATGGTTTCACATGATTTACAATCAATTTATGATACACTTGACCGAGTAGCAATTATTGATAATAAAAAAATAGCATTTGAGGGAACTTTAGACGAGATTACTTCAGTGAAGAGCGAATT
>JAIOSY010000148.1 GCA_021107375.1 Sulfurimonas sp. | reverse complement strand
TGCTTAACTTTACACCAGAGATGGCACAAAGTTTTTTAAAAGCTGATGAGATTAAACTTTACCGTTTAATTTATGAGAGATTCATGGCTTGTCAGATGGAAGATGCTCAGTTTGACCAACAAAGTATCATCTTCAAAGGTAATGAAAATGAATACCGTGCAAGTGGCAGAAAACTAACTTTTGATGGTTTTTATGCTGTAACAGGTGCCGAAGATAAAGATAAACTTCTTCCAACTTTAGTAAAGGGTGAAAAAGCTGAAATACAATCACTTAAACCCGAGCAACATTTTACTGAACCTCCTGCAAGATATTCTGAAGCTTCACTTATCAAAAAACTAGAGTCTGAGGGTGTTGGACGACCTTCAACTTATGCTCCAACTGTTGCAACTTTAAGTTCTCGTACTTATGTAAACATCGAGAAAAAACAAATCGTTCCAACTGAGATGGCGTTTACAGTAACTAAAATTTTAGAAGAGAATTTTGCAAATATTGTAGATATATCTTTTACGGCTAATATGGAAGAGAAACTCGATGAAGTATCTGAGGGTAATGTTGACTGGCAAAAACTTTTAAGTGATTTTTACTTCCCTTTTATGGATCAAATTGCAGAGGGTAAAGAAAACATCGTTTCGCTAAAACTTGCTAAACCACTTGGGCGAACCTGTCCTAAATGTGGAGAGAGTGAACTTCTTCTTCGTTCTGGTAGATTTGGTAACTTTATCGCTTGTAGTGGTTTTCCAAAGTGTAAATATACAGAACAAGTTGATGAAGAGGGTAATCCTGCTCCAAAACAGGAAAACCTTGCCGATGAGAAATGTGACAAGTGTGGAAAAGATATGGTTATCAAAAATGGTAGAAACGGACAGTTTTTAGCATGTAGTGATTATCCTGATTGTAAAAATACAAAAAGTATAAATGTTGAAGAGAAAATCTCTGAGACACCTTGTCCTGACTGTGGTGGAAAAATTTCACTAAAAAATTCTCGCAGAGGTCCTTTTTGGGGATGTGAAAATTATCCAGATTGTAAATTTATTAGCAAGTTTGAACCTAGAACTATTAAATGTAAAGAGAAAGGCTGTAAAGGTGTTTTAGCACCTAGAACTTATAGAAATAAAGAGGTTTACGAGTGTGTTAAATGTAAGGCTAGAACTCCAAGAGAAGAGAAATAAGTGAAAATTGGTGTTATTTCAGATACTCATTCTAAAATTAAAAAAGCAAAAAAAGCGATAGATAGACTTTTAGAAGATGGTGCTGAGTTTTTTATCCATGCTGGAGATATTGTTGAAACTGAGATTTTAGATATGCTTGAGGCAACTGACAAAAAATATATCGCTGTTTATGGTAACAATGATGCTCATTTAGTAGAGTATCATGATAAATATAATCTAGTTCAAGAGCCATACTACTTTAAACTTGCAGATACAAAATTTAAGCTAATGCACCTACCTTTTTATATGAATGGCGATACCGAGATAATAATCTCAGGACATACTCACTTTTTTCATGCCGAGCAAAAAGGGAATACTCTTTTTCTAAACTCTGGTGAAGTTTGTGCTAGAAAAAAACCTACAACTGAATTTGCAATGCTCGAAGTGGTAGAAGAGGATTTTTTTGTAACTCACTATGAAAAAAGTGAAAATGAAAAAAAATTCAACCTTAACACTTACTCTTTTAAAAGGTCTGCATAATGAAAGAAAAGATTTTTCTTTGCTCAATTTGTAATATAAACAGTGGAACATGTTTAGAAGATTGTAAATTTTGTTCTCAAAGTGTTAGATATAAAGCTGATATAGATAGATATAAACAAAAAGATTTAGAAGATATTTTAAAGGAAGCTAAATCTGCAAGAGAAGCAGGCGCTTTAGGTTTTTGTCTTGTTACTTCTGATAAGGGTTTAACTGATAAAACTATTGCTTTTGTTTGCGATATTGCTGAAACTTTAACTAAAGAAGTCCCAGAACTTAGACTTATAGCTTGTAATGGAACGGCAACTTTAGAGCAACTTTTAACTTTAAAAAAATCAGGAATAAAAGCATACAACCATAACCTAGAAACATCAGAGAGTTTTTATCCACAAATCTGTACAACTCATCCATGGAGTGAAAGATATGCCACATGCCAAGCAGTAAATGAAGCAGGGTTAGTTCTTCTAACTGGTGGAATTTTTGGACTTGGGGAAACACAAGAGGACAGAATATCTATGTTAGAATCTTTAGCTTCATTAAATCCAACTTCTGTTCCTATAAATTTTTACCACCACAATGAAGCCCTAGAGCTAAAACCTAACCCACTAACAGTTGATGAAGCGTTAGCGTTAGTAAAACTAACAAGAGAGTTAATCCCACATGCCCAGCGAATTATGGTAGCAGGTGGAAGAGAGTTGATGTTTGGAGATAGACAGAGTGAAATCTTTAAATATGGTGCTAACTCTATAGTTGTTGGAAACTACCTAACAACTGCAGGTAGAGTTGTTAGTAAAGATTTGGTTATGCTTGAGTCTTTAAATCTTGAAGTAGCCACTTTAGTCAAATAATCTTGGCACCCCAAGAGTATTTGTCACTTCGTTCGGGCACATGTGGAAATAGGAGAAAATAATGTATGATAATGTAACACTAATTATTACCATATCACTTATAATAATCTTCTCCCCATTTTTTGCAAAAATATTAAAACTTCCTACTACTCCTATAGAGATTATACTAGGTTCTGTTCTTGGTTATGTTGGATATATCCATAGTGAACACCTTTTTGATATAGTTGCTGAACTTGGTTTTTTATATCTGATGTTTATTGCAGGAACAGAGATTAATCTTAAAAATGTTCTCAAAACACCTGCTGAGACAATGAAAAAAATTATACTTTATTTGATAATACTTTACTCTTTTTCTATCTCTTTTTCTTTATATTTTGACTTAGGCAAAATATTTATGGTTCTTCTTCCTCTTATCTCAGTTGGACTGGTAGCTACCCTTTCAAAAGAGTATGGTAAGACACCTTGGCTCGATATATCAATGACAGCAGGTGGAGTTGGAGAGGTTGTTAGTATCGGGTTTTTAACTATCACCTCTGCTGGATTAGAATCAGGACTAGGACTAGACCTATTTAAAACAC
>JAIOSY010000310.1 GCA_021107375.1 Sulfurimonas sp. | reverse complement strand
TGGCAGATAAAGCAGGTTTTATAGGGCATTTTCATCAAGATAACAAACATAATCTTATTCCACTTTGTAAAGAACACCACAACCAAATCCACGATGGGAAAATGAGAGTAGATGGTTTTGTTATGACATCTAAAGGTTTAGAGTTACAGTTTGAAGAACAGATGAGTAAGGCTAAAAAAATTGAGGTAGTTGAGCCTAAGATAAATAAGCCTAAAGTTATTCAAAAAGAGAAGAAAGAAGAGCCTAAACCTTTTGTTTTGGATGATTGGTAGAGTTTAATATAAGATAATTAGAGGAGTTGTTTTTTTGATATAAGTGCTTTAATTAAGGCACTTTTTATGGATTTAAATGAAGATTCATTTTGTTTTAGTATTTTGTATTGAGATTTTATTTCACGGTTCATTATTTCCATTTTTTTTATAATTTCATTATATTTTGTAATAACCATTTGCTTGATTTTTTTACTTTGTAGAGTTGATTTTTTTTCTCTTAATTTAAGTCTTTCATTTTTGAGTTTTTCAAGCTCTTTATTTATATTTAACAGCTCATTATTATCTTTAACTATCTCTAATGAATCTTGTAATATATCTATTTTATTAGCGTTTGTTTCTATACTTTGTGCAAGTATTATATATTTTTCTTGTATGATTGAATTATGTTCAATAGGTGATAAACCATTAACAATGTATGATGAGATTTCAATATTTAGTTTGTCCATGGTATTTTGTATCTTATCTATATGTTCTTTTGCTTTTAAATATACTTTTGTAAAAGTCATTATTGAGCCCACATGCCATCTAAGTCCATTATCTGCTGTTAATTCTGGAACTTTGTATTTTTTACCATCAACGACAACAATGTCAAGTGAATAATATTTTAAAAATTTTATAATATTTTTGTTTGATAAAGCTACTTCTTTTAAAAGTAACTCTGCTATAAATTCAAATGCTAATCTAAAGTGTTTTCTAAAAATATAACCTGAAAATCCTAAACAAAACTCTTTTGTACATTCAAATTCGGAAGCCATATCTTCAATAATAAATTTTTGTATAACACTAAAAACATCTTTTTCATAATTAGCATTACTAATATTATGATCTAAAAAATATTTTTCTACAAATAAAGTGCTTATATCTTGAAAAAGGTACTTTATCTCTTTTTCGGAAAAATATTCATCATAAAATGATTTTAATTCATCTTCATTAATACCATTATATCTATCTGCAATTGTATTAGTTTTTATTTTTTGTGCTTTATTATTATCATACAATTTTATAAAAATATAATCTTTCTTTATAATAATCATGTCACTGTTTTTAAGTTCTAGTACATCTTTTATAAGTAGTTTAATTAACTTTATTTTATCCAAAGCAAGATACTCTGGCTTTTTTAGAAAATTAACAATACTCACCAATAACTGTTTATGCAGGAGTATCTGATCTTTTTTTGATTGATAGTTTCTCTCTATTAATTCTTCATGATTATAAACAATATCTACTAAATCATCATAATTTTTGATATCTGTTATTTTCAATTTATTTAACGCCTACTATTTTGTTATTGTGTCATTTTAAGTGATATTATATGAATTAAAAAGAATCAAAAAATCTACCAATCCAATTCTTTTTGGTTTGATCAGCTTTCTTTTCTATAAACTCTTGGTCACTCATACCCTGACCATCATACTCACTTCTACTATTGTGTTTTTTGTTTTTATGCTTTTTTTTATATTCATGTTTTGAAGTCATAGCATTTTTATGCTCTTGCTTTTCATACTGAGTTGGTTGCCCACCTTTACCCGCCCAAACAGGCTTATCGGCTAAACTAATAGTGGATGAAATAAGAAAAATAATAGAAAAAATAATCAATTTAGTATGCATCTTTATCCCCTTGAATTTATCTATTATTATTATAACATAACTGTATTAAGTGATTGTTACTAATGAGATGTAGAAAAATATATCAGTAAATAAAAAGATAGATGATGTAAGTGGTGACCCCGAGGAGAATTGAACTCCTGTAACATGGATGAAAACCATGGATCCTAACCGCTAGACGACGGGGCCACTAAGTAGTAAAAAAATGGTGTCCTGTGATGGATTCGAACCATCGGCCACATCATTAAAAGTGACGTGCTCTACCAGCTGAGCTAACAAGACAAAACTCAAACATTTCTGTTTGTGAGCCGAAATTATAGACAAATAGAACTTTTATGTCAAGATAATAAGCATTAAATTATGAAATTTGTTGAAATATGATATGAAAACTCACAAAAAATCTTTTTATTATATTTTATTAAAGAAATATGTTATTAAAGAAATATGAAGAGAGTTTAAACTAAAATAGTTAAAAATATTTACTTTAAGGATAGAAATGCATAGATATATTTTAATAATACAAATAGTTTTAGTATCTCTTTTTATAAGTGGATGTACCCAAAAGGTTAGGATAAAGGCTCTTGAACCTGCTGAGATAGATAGGGCTTCAAGTATGAAAAGAATCGCTGTTTTAAAATTTGAAAATGATATTGTTGGTTTGTCTGCAAAAATAGAATCAAATTTAGCAAAACATACAATAGAAAATAAACCATTTTTTACAGTTTTAAATAGGAATGATATAGATAAAATAATTGATGAATTGAATTTACAATATAGTGGTTTAGTAGATACTTCAACAGCAGTAGAAGCTGGAAATTTAGTTGGAGCACAAGCAATTATTTCTGGTGTAGTTAAAAATGTTTCATCTAGGGATAGTTATTTTTATGAAGAACGTTCAAAATGTATAGATAAAAAATGTAAAGAAACATTTAAATATAAAGTAAGCTGTAAAAAAAGAGTTATTGAACTATCTGCTGATATTAGAATGATTGATGTTCAAAGTTCAGAGATAATATATGTGAAGAATATGTTTGAATCATCAGAATATGAACGATGTTATGATGAATCCACAGAGATACCTTCAACTTTGAGTGAGGCTGTAAAT
>JAIOSY010000069.1 GCA_021107375.1 Sulfurimonas sp. | reverse complement strand
TTAAAGAAAAAAGAGAGCAACTTAGTTCAAAAAGAAGAAATTGTAAATGCTAAGCTTAAAGAGATTACTCAAAAAGAGGAATCAATAAAAGCGATGCTTAAAAAAAATGAAGATGTGTTAAAAGAGTTAAAAAGTGCTAAAATGAATAAAATAGCTCAAACTTTTGCAAAAATGAAGCCAGCTTCAGCTGCAAATATTCTTTCAGATATGGATACTCAAGAAGCAGCAGATATTTTATCATCATTGAAACCTAAAACAGTAGGAAAAATTCTATCTAAAATGGATCCTAAAAAAGCTTCAAAATTAACTTTGATTTTAGCTAAATAATCTACACTCTTGTTCCCATCGTCCCCGATGGGAATGTATACAACAATAATAACACAAAATAATGTATGAATTTGTATGATAAAACTTGGGAATTATAGAAGTTTAATTTTTAGCTATTTTTTTTATACCTTTTTCATAATCCTTTTTATAACTAGTAAGAGTTTCTTTGATATGTTCTATTATGTTTTTAGGAGCATATTGAAGTAAATCTAAAATCTCTCGTGCATCTTTTGAGTATCGAAGATTATATTCTGTAGCATACTCTATATCAAATCTAAAAAGTTCCTGCTCATCTACTTCTAAAACTTCTGCGATATATGGGATTAATTCTACTTTTAGTTCTCGCTTTCCATTAAGATAACCATAAACTGTTTGTTCACTTGGAATTTCACCTGTACTTTTTAATTTTGGTTCTAAAGATTGTAGCATTTTTGTAAAATCTTTTTTTTGTAATTTTTTTTCTTTAATTAAATAGTTTATTTTATCAATAATTTCCATTTTAATCCTTATCCGAAATGAATAATACAAGCCAATTTTAAGGTAAATATAAATTATTAATGGATACTATTATCCGTATAGAATAATTGAAAGAATATGGATTTATTTTGAAAAAAAAGTTTTATGGATTAGCTTCCTTAGTCGTGATAGTAGTATTTAGTGTTTTTATTATATTTTTAAATTATATAAATTTTTTCTCGGAGATTTTATGAATCAAAATGGTACAAAGTATATAGAAGAGGATGAGATAGATTTAAGAGAATTATGGAAAATAGTAATGGATAAAAAAATATTTATTATTATTTTCACTTCAGTTGTAACCGTTGGAGCAATAATATGGGCAGTGACAAGAACTCCTATATTTGAAGTTAAGTCAAATCTACAAATTGGATTTATTGGAGAAAATTTAATAGCAGAACCTGCTACATTAATAAAAACTGTAAATTTAATATTTAATGTAGAAGAAAAAATCTCTTCAAAAGAGGAATTTATTTCAGAAGTTTCAAGTATAGCTACAAATAAAAAATTAAAAAACTTATTTGAGATAAAAACACAAGCGATATCAAATGAAAAAGCACTGCAGAAGAATAAGGAAGTTGTAGCTTATATTGAAAATGAATATAAAGGTAAGATTGACCAATTTATTTTAAGTAATAGTAACCATGTGAAAATAATAAAAACTAAAATAACAACTTTAGAAAATCTAGAAATTAAAAATCTTAAACAACAAATAAAACTACTTAAAACTCAAAAAATAGTTGAGATTGATGAAAAAATAAAAAGATTTAAAACACAAGATATAATAAAATTAAAAAGAGAGATAAAACTTTTAAAAACTCAGAAAATTGTTAAGATTGATGAAAAAATAAAAAGATTTAAAACGCAAGATATAATAAAATTAAAAAGAGAGATAGAACTTTTAAAAACTCAGAAGATTGTTAAGATTGATGAAAAAATTAATTTTTATAATAAAATCAAAATTAATACTTTAAGTGATAAAATTAAATTACATAAAAATAAACTAAAAGAGTATACAAAAGCAGTAAGGCAAATATATCAAAATGATATAGAAGACACAGATCAAACATCTTCAACTATAGCATCTTTACAAATAGTCAATTATCAGAATTTAATATTAAATTCACAAAACAAAGTTGAAGATTTAAAAATAGAGATAGAAATAATTAAAAATGAAACAATATTAAATTTACAAAGAGAAAAAAAGAATATTCAAGGTATTATTATAAAAGATTTACAACCAAAAATAGATAATATTAATAAGATTACAATATTAAATTTACAAAGAGAAAAAAAGAATATTCAAAATATTACTATAAAAGATTTACAATTAAAAATAGATAATATTAACAATATATCTATTATAAATCTACAAAGAGATAAAAATAATCTAATGAATGATACACTTAGAAAGCTTATATATAAACTTGAAGTGGAATTACCAAATAAAAAAGTAAAACTACTTCAAGAGATAGAAAAGTTAGATTTTCAAGCTTCAAAACTAAATATACAAAATAGTAAAGTAGTTGGGAAGTATGTAATACATGATTATCCAGTAAAACCAAAGAAAAAATTAATAGTCGTAGTTGCGTTTGTAACAGGTTTAATATTGTCAATATTTATAGTTTTTTTCTTAAATTTTTTCTCTAGTAATAAAGAGGATAGCTAGTTTAGATTAACTCGTTCCCATTCTCCTGCGTGGGGATGCAGACAACAATAACAATATAAAGTGATGTATGAATTCCCAAGTAAAACTTGGGAACTAAAAACCCTAATTTTAGTTAAATAAATTATACTCTATTTCATATCTCAACAGATTTTTACCTAACTTATTGTAGAATGTCTAAATTTATTAATAAGTAGGGTCTAAAACTCATGAAAATATCACTAAAATCTATTCCTCATATAGCAAGTAAAATTTCAATTGATTTAAATAAAAGTGGTGTAGTTACAATGACTAAAGGTCTTGAACCTGTTGCACATGAAGCAGAAAAAATTTTAATTCATAATATTCATCAAGAGATGGCACTAGAAGAAAAAGCTGATGAGATTTGTGAAGAGAATGAAGAAGAGATAGAGTTTATGCTTGCAGATGAGAGACAACTTTTTTTCATGATTAAGAAAAAACTTGCTCCAGAATTTGGTGTAATTCTTAACTATGAAG
>JAIOSY010000231.1 GCA_021107375.1 Sulfurimonas sp. | reverse complement strand
TTTTAGATAGACTTTTTGTATATCTTTCACGAGATATGGTCCTTTAAAATAACTACCTCTAAAACTAAACTCTAATCGTTCCAGCTCATAAGCTAAATTTTCTTTTATATGCTTTGGATATAAAATAATATTTATATGAGTATTTGTCTTTTTTTCACTCTCAGTTTTTAAATAACTTGAATTATGCCAGCTAAAAGGCACTCTAGTTTCACAAAGTTTTTTTATAACTTTGTATGGTATTTTTCCTTTGAAGTCTATTGCTACGTCAATCCGTGTAATAACTTCATTTTGAATACTTGGCATTAACTCTCTAAGTAATTCACTTAAAAGAATAGATTTATCATTGTATCCGTGAAGTCCTGCAAACTCTAAAGTTTGTTTATTTTGACTTGCAGAAAATCTTTTTATAGGAACTGTTAAACCGTTTGAAATGTGTAATATTTTCGCTTCAACTATGTTTCTCATTAGTGAATGCTTAAATGTTTTTAACCATACATCAGGTTCAAATATTCCAATGCTTTTGACTGTTTCTATGATATAATCCTCACTACAAAATAACTCTTCTAAGTTACTACTACTAAAGTTTAGAGAGTCAATGACTCCCTTTGCTTTCATCTTGAATATAATCGAAATTTAGCACATGGAATGGTGTTTGATAATTTAACATTCCATGACTTTTTAAGAACTCTTTAGCTTTTTTTCTTGTACGATAATCAACAAAACCAACCTTATAAGGGCTACTGTTTTCCCTTGGTACTTCTACTCTTATGATAAGTTTTGCTTCTTCAAGGGGTATAAGATATTGATTAGCATTACTTATTTTTAGTTGAGAAGCTGTTATGCGTAAATTTGTATCATAAAGCAATTTTAAAATAGTTAGTTTATGATGTAAGCTTAAATTACTCATCTTAAATCACCTCGACACTATTGATAAGATTATCTATTTCGCTAACTTCAAAGACTGTTACTCTTGCACTAATTTTTTTAGGATGTAGTAAACCAATACTTGCATAGTGCCATATTGTTGATAGTCCAATTCCCATATACTTTGAGGCTTCCTTAGCTCTCATGTATTTTTTTGATGTTTCCATCGTATTTCCCTTGATATTATTTCAAATATCAACCCCTTAGCTAAAAGAGTAGCTATACAGTAATTAAAGATTTTTACTGTATCAATTAATTGTATTTGTATTGTATTAGAGGAATTGGCAGGTAGTAGGGTATAAAAAAAGTTAAATTTTTATACCTATACTATTTTAGGGGTTTTCCATTTAAAAGTTGTAAATAATTTTTATCTTTTATTAAATATTTTACTTTTTTTATGTAGTTTTCTACTGTATCGTGGCTTTTAAAAGTTATATCTGCTATTTCTTGATAGATATCTTTTATTAATTTATTAGGATAATTAATATTAATCTGTTCAAGTTGTTCTCTCTTTTCATTTGAGGATAATTGGAATGACTGTTGTATATAAGATTTTTTTTCTGTACGCTTTTTATTGATACTCTTATTTTCTATTTCTATTTCTTTATTTCTCAAGATATAATAATCATACATAAATAGTTTTTCTACAAAACTCTTTTTTTTGTCTTTTATATCTTGTGATTTTAAATCAGATGCTTCATACTCATAAAACTCAAAATTATCACTTATTAGCTCTTTGTGGATATTTACACCACTTGTAATATTATGTTCATCTTCTTTTATCTCATCTATAAGTTTTTCAATTTGCTCTAATATGACTTTTTTTGGTGCATGTACATCAATTTGCATTAATATTTTTTTATCTTCTTCTAAATATTGCCCTAAATATCCTCTTTTGTAATTAAGAGAATATTCATAGTATTTTAAAATGGGTTTTATATCTTTTTTATAAATTATTTCGCCATAGTCTGTATAATCAATTTCTTTATCAACTATTGTAAAGTCTGTTATTTCCTTTCGCGTAAATTTATCATATTTGCTCATTTTAATTTTTTTGTTTGTACCAATTTTTAAAATACTTTCTTTTCGTTCTGAAAGATGTCTATTTTTATTTTGTACAGATTTTGGTATAAAAGAGTATTCAAGATGTAGTGCTCCTAATGATAACCCCCACTTCATAAACAATTGCTTATCAATAAATTTTAAAATTTCTTCAATATTAACATCACTATTAAAATGTGTTTTTTGTCCTGTTATTTTTGAAATATACGGTTTTGGTTGGTTGAAAAAACTTATATCCTTGTACGAATCTGTCATTACGATATCATTATTTCTTACATCTATTAAATTAAATAAATAGATAATATCATTTCTAGCTGCTCTTATTGCTAACTCATATACTGACGCATAATAAAATTCATCATTATCCAGTTCTAGTAATTCTTTATATTCATTTTGTTCTAATGATAAATTTTTTTCTTTCATTTTATTTTTGCACCTCATTGAGATAGTTACTCCACCATTGCATTAGTTCTACTCTTTCATCTAGATATTTGGCTCTATTATAGGCTTGACTCACAGAATTACCTACACTATGGGCTAATTGTGTTTCAATTACATCATATTTAAAGTTGCTTTTTTCATGTGCTATTGTACTAAACATAGCTCTAAATCCATGTGGTGTAAACTCTGTTCCTGTGTAGCCCATTCTTCTTATTGCCCCTAATAATGCACCATCACTTAGTGGGGTAGTTTTGCTTTTGGTAGAAGGGAATATGTAAGGGCTATCTCCACTATAAAGTTTTATATCTTTTAATAATTCTATTACACTATCAGATAGGGGGACAATAAATTCATCTTTTGTTTTTATCTTCTTTGCAGGGATAACCCATTGTTTATATTTAAAATCTATTTCACTCCACAAAGCTAATCTGATATTTATAGGTCTTACAAAGGTGTAAGCTAACATTAAAAGTGAATATTTTGTTGAACTTTCTCCGCCATATTCTTTAATACTAGTAAGTAGATTTTTTATGCCTGTTTCATCTGTAATAGTAGGATAATGTTGTTTTGAAGTCTTGCCTAAAATTTCTTCGAGTAGAATATCGGATGCTGGATTTCGTTCTGCTTTACCATTTGCTACTGCCCACTTAAAGGTTTTACTTATTGCATAAAATAATTTTCTTGCACTATCATTCACACCTCTATCATGCATTATTTGAAGTATAGAGATTATGTCTTTAGCTGTTATTTCATCAATTGGTTTATGACCTATGTATTTAAAACAATCATTTTTAAAAGCTGTAATAGTTCTTTTATAGTGAGTTTCACTAATAGAGTCTTTTTGTTTTGTAAGTCTTTCTCGTGCAAGTAGTTCAAAAGTGTTAAGTACTTTTGTTTTTCCTTTTTGAATTGTTTCTTTTCTTACTTTTTTAACCGCATTAGGGTCTATTTTATTTGCAATATCTGTTCTGTATTTTTCTCTTAGCTCTCTCGCTTTGGATAAGCTAATTTCTGGATATGCTCCTAGTGCTAAAAGTTTTTCTTTAGCATCAAATTTATATTTAAATCTCCATAGTTTAGAATTATTTTTTGTGATTAAAAGGAATAAACCTCTACCATCAAAAAGTTTATAGTCTTTTTCTCTTACTTTGGAGGTTCTTATTTTTGTATCTGTTAGTGGTATAACTGTTCGTGCCATTAGTACCCTCTTTGTTTAGGGGTATATTTTTATATCTAAAGGGTCATTTGCTAATTATACCCCTAGATATACCCCTAAAAATGATAGATAACTATACAATATATTAGATTAACTTAGACTAAAAATATCTTAGTTATCCCTATTTTAGGTCGTGTATTGTAGTTTGTTGGATTTATTTGAATTGACTAGTGGTGGAGACGTGCGGAATCGAACCGCAGTCCTAAAGCTGAGTTTCTGTGACATCTA
>JAIOSY010000056.1 GCA_021107375.1 Sulfurimonas sp. | reverse complement strand
CAACAGAAGATTTGAAAGTTTTAAAAATTGGTAATATTATTCAAGATTATAATACAGTTTCATTTAAGAAAAATTTTCAATATCATAATTCAACTAATTATTTATCAAAAGTTGTTAATAAAAATGATTTGGTTATTGCATTAACAGGTGCTACTGTCGGTAAAGCTGGATGGGTAAGTGAAAAATGTTTATTAAATCAAAGAGTTTTAGCCATTAAAGGAAATTTAGAGTTTTTAAAATATATAGGAAATTTTTTATTTAACAACACTTTTTACTCTTATGCTCAAATAATTGCACATGGTAATGCTCAAGGTAATTTATCACCTGCAGATGTAGGTAATTTTAAAATCCCACTACCTCCAAAAAACATCCAAGAAAAAATTGTAAAAGAGATAGAAGTCTTAAAAATAAAAGAAGAAAAAATAAATGAAAATATGAAAATATTAAATAATAATATTTCAAAATTAATAGATAATTGCAGTTTAAGTAAAGAAACAAAACTAGAAAACTTATCTTCTATGATAAAAAGAGGAAAATCAACTAAATATGGAAGTAGTAGCATACAGATTATAAAATCAGGTCAAGCAAGAGGATATAAAAAGTTTGATTTTGCAGATGAACATTTTGTAGATGAAAAGTTTATTTTAGATGAGAGACAACTTCAAAAAGGTGATATTCTTATAAATTCTTCAGGTGTTGGAACTGCTGGAAGAGTGACACTTTTTAACTTAGATGGTATATTTGTTGTTGATAGTCATGTAAGTATATTGAGAGTAGACAATAAAAAAGCCTTACCTAATTTTATTTTATATAGTCTTGCAAATATTGGCTTTAAAACTATTGAAGCTATGGCTACAGGGCAAAGTGGACAAATTGAACTCTCTTTAACGATTATAAAAAATATTAAAATTAATCTTCCGTCTATAGTATAACAAAAAGAAATAGTATACCAAATAGAAAAAATAGAAAAAGAGATACAAAAGAAAGAACAAGAATTAGCTAATATCCCAGAGCAAAAAGAAGATATATTAAACAGGTATTTAAAATGATACTAAGTATAGAAAGTTCATGTGATGATTCTGCTATCTCTATAACAGAGATTGCTACGAACAAACTTCTTTTTCACAAAAAAATATCTCAAGAGTTGGAGCATTCTGTTTATGGTGGGGTTGTTCCTGAACTTGCAGCTCGTTTACATGCTGAGGCTTTACCTAAAATTTTAGAGGAGTGTGAGCCTTACTTTAAAGATTTAAAAGCAGTAGCAGTTACTTCAACTCCTGGTTTGGCTGTTACTTTGGTTGAGGGTGTTACGATGGCTAAGGCTATCGCTGTTGGGCTTGATATTCCTATTATTGGTGTAAATCATTTAGTTGGGCATATCTACTCTTTGTTTATAGAAAAAGAGACACAATTTCCTCTTACTGTTTTGTTGGTGTCTGGTGGACATACTCAGGTTATGGAAGTAAAAAGTTTAACGGAAATAAAAACAGTTGCTAAAAGTATGGATGATTCTTTTGGTGAGAGTTTTGATAAAGTGGCTAAAATGATGGGGCTTGGTTACCCTGGTGGTCCACTTATCCAAGAGTTGGCAAAAGATGGTGATAGAAAAAAGCATAACTTTACTATTCCACTCTCACAAGCTCGTTTAATCACCTGTTCATATGGTGGTTGGAAAAGTGCTTTTCGTTAAGCGATATAGAAAGCTTAATCTAAAGATGACTACGAAGATATAGCAGCCTCGTTTGAGCATATCGCAACTGCACACTTAACTCAGAAGCTAAAGAAGTATTTTAAAACTGTTAAACCTCAAACTTTTGCTATCGTTGGTGGAGCAAGTGCTAACATATATCTTCGTTCTCAAATTGAGGAACTATTAAAGCCACATGGAGCAGAGTTGCTTTTAAGTGAGTTGAAATACTGTTCTGATAATGCAGCTATGATAGGTAGAGTAGCAGTAGAAATGTATAAAAAAGAGATGTTCTCAAGCTTAGAAGATTTAGATATAGCACCAAGAAGTAAACTCTAGTCTTAAGCATAACTTAGTCAAAATAGGTCATTTTTTTAAATAAGACAAAAATTATCCGATTTATATATAATTCCCCCGTCCGATTAACAAGTCACTAGAAAAAGTGATTGGCTTTGAGTTTTAGAACTTCTAAAATTACAAAGTAAATAAAAAATTAAAACAAAACACAAGGAGCCAAAATGGCAACAGTAACTTTTAAAAATGACATCGTATGTAATTTAGCAGGTATGCAAATTAATGTAGGTGACACAGCACCAGTAACAACAGTAGTAAACTGTGATCCAATGCTTCAAGATGAGCAAATTGGTGGAGAAGGTAAAGTTCAACTAGTAGTAGCAGTACCATCTTTAGATACAGGTGTTTGTGATGCTGAAACAAGAAGATTTAATACTGAAGCTGCTGCTTTAGAAGGTGTTGAAGTTATCACTGTTTCTATGGATTTACCTTTTGCATCTGCTAGATGGTGTGGAGCTGCTGGAATTGAAAACTTAAAAGTTTGTTCTGATTTCAGAAACAAAGATTTCGCTAACGCTTATGGTGTTCTTTTAGCTGATGGTCCTTTAGCTGGTATCACTGCAAGAGTTATTTTTGTAATTGGTAAAGATGGTAAAGTTTCTTATAAGCAAGTTGTTCCAGAAATTACAACAGAACCTAACTACGAAGAAGCTATCGCTGCTGCAAAACAAGCTCTTTAAGCGCAGTTTCTTTAGAAAAGCTGCTTGTTAATTAATTAACTAAATTTATATAACTAAAGATTGCTTACCGATTCTCCCTTGGGTAAGCTATCGATTCTCCTCCTATTCTTTATCTAAAATTACAATCTCACACTCAAGTTTAATTTTAAACTTTTCATAAACTCTTTTTTTAGCTTCATTTATTAGATATGTTGCATCATCAAACGAGCCATTGCCATGGTTTACTAAAAAGTTTGCGTGTTGTGAACTAAATTCCATCTCTCCAACTTTTTTTCCTTTTAATCCAACAGCTTCGATTAGTCGTCCTGCATAATCACCCTCAGGATTTTTAAAACAACTTCCAGCACTTGGTATTGATGGTTGATTTGCTCTCATTTTTTTAAATATTTCAACTTTTTCTTTATCAAAGCCATATTCCAAATTAAATGTAGCTTCTAAAATAGGGGAGTTGATATTTGTAAATCTATATCCAAATTCAATCTGATTTTTCTCAAGTACACCTTGGCACATGGAGATAGATACAAGTTCATTGAAAATCTCAAACTCTTTAAGCCCTGCATTCATTTTTACTAAACCACCAAGCGTTCCAGGAAGATGAGAGATAAATTCAAAGTTTGTAATATTATGTTTTTTACAAAATGAGGCAATTTTTCCAGAGGGAGTTGCTCCACCAATTTTTAAAAGATTATCTTCTATTTTTATATAATCATATTTTTTACTTAAAACCATAAGTGGAGGTGGATTATCTCCGATGAGAGTATTATTGCAAGAGCCTAAAAGAAAGTATTTTTCATCAAAGTCATCACATTTTTCTAAGATAGAAACCTCTATCTTTTTACCAATCTTTATGGAGGAATATTTTGAGAAGTCTATGGTTTTAAAATTCATTACTCTATAAAGTTTGGAATCATGTTAAGTATATTTGTAGCAAAATCTGTCATAGAATTAAGCATCCAAGGCATTGTTAAAACGATTACTATAACAACACCAAGAATTTTAGGGATAAATGAAAGAGTCATCTCATTAATCTGTGTAGTAGCTTGAAAAATAGAAACGGCAAGACCTAAAAACATACCAGTTAAAAGACCCGGTAATGCAAGCATTAGCGCCATTTTAAAAGTCTCAACACCAAGTCCTATCAGTTTAGCTTCCATAGTTTATGAGTTCCTAATCTCTTTATATTCAGTAGGTATAAGATAATCTTCTACCTTAATCGGAGTATCATAAAAACCATTTTTATAACCAATCTCAAAGAGTTTATCTATCGCTTTATACTGAATTTCACTAAGCGTAATTGACTCATCGTTTGCATAAAGTTCTAAGTATTTATCAAGAGTTGGAGCATCAATTCTAACTAAATCTCTCTCTATTAGCATTTTAGAGAGTCTATCTTTATGATCTCTTGCAACTTTTACAGCTTTTGTAAGGGTTACCTCATACTCTATAGCTTTATTAAGTGGAAGTGAACGACGAATAGCCATCCCACCAAGAGGAAGAGGTAAATCTTTCCCTGCTAACTCTTGCCAAATATCCCACATCTCAATCTCAACTTCAAGAGCATCATCATAAGTTAAAATTGACTCGTGGATTAAAACACCAGCATCAACTTTGCCATCTAAAACAGCTTGTTCAATCTCTAAAAAGTTCATATAAGTTATTCGTGCATCAGGAAATTTTATGCGAAATAGCATAGCATTTGTAGTATGCTCACCACTAAGTGCAACTTTGAAATTTCTTTTTAGTTTTACACCTTTTTTCTTGATAACTTTAGGACCATAACCCTCTCCAAAACTTACAGCAGTTCTAAGAGGTGCATACTCGGATTTTATATGTGGGTAAAGTGCAAAACTAATTGCTACTATGTCATAAACACCGTTAAGTGCGTCCTCATTTAAGGTTTGAATATCTTTAGCGATATTGTCAAAAAGGGTATCTTTCATATCTACCCAACCAAATTTAATGGCATAGTACATAAAAATATCGTCGGCGTCAGGGGAGTGTGCGATTAATGTTTTTTTCATAAGTAGATTTTAACTAAATAAGGATAAAATCCAAATATAAAAAAGAATTTATCTAAAAATATGTCAAATTGTCATATTTTTTAAGATAGATTCAAAAACTGCATATAATTACTCAAAATTTAAAATAAGTGAGCCACAGATGGACGCAAATAAACAAAAATCATTAGACTTAGCTATGAAACAAATTGATAAAGCATTTGGAAAAGGTGCTTTGATGCGTCTTGGCGATAAAAATATTGAACCGATAAAAGCGATTAGTACAGGCTCTATTGGACTTGATTTGGCTCTTGGGATTGGTGGAGTTCCACAAGGAAGAGTTGTTGAGATTTATGGACCTGAGTCCTCTGGTAAAACAACTTTAGCACTTCAAATCACAGCCGAGTGTCAAAAAACGGGCGGAGTTTGTGCATTTATAGATGCTGAACATGCTCTTGATGTTGTATATGCTAAAAATCTTGGTGTAGATGTTGAAAACTTGCTAGTTTCCCAGCCTGATTATGGTGAACAAGCTCTCGATATAGTTGAAACTATTGCTAGAAGTGGGGCGATAGATTTAATCGTAATAGATTCAGTTGCAGCCTTAACTCCAAAGGTTGAGCTTGAGGGTGAGATGACAGATCAACAAGTTGGTGTTCAAGCTCGTTTAATGTCTAAGGCACTTAGAAAACTAACTGGTGTTCTTTCAAAAATGAACTGTACTGTAATCTTTATCAACCAAATTCGTATGAAAATTGGGATGATGGGTTATGGCTCTCCTGAAACAACAACTGGTGGAAATGCACTTAAATTTTATGCTTCAGTTCGTATAGATGTTAGAAGAATTGCTTCATTAAAACAGGGTGAAGCCCAGATTGGTAACCGTGTAAAAGCAAAAGTTATTAAGAACAAAGTAGCCCCTCCATTTCGTCAAGCAGAGTTTGATATTATGTTTGGAGAGGGTATCTCTAAAGAGGGTGAGTTAGTTGATTATGGCGTTAAACTTGATATTGTAGATAAAAGTGGAGCATGGTTTTCATACGGAGAAACAAAACTAGGACAAGGTCGCGAAAATGTTAAAGCAAAGTTCAAAGATGAACCAGAATTGGCAATCGAGATAGAGGAAAAAATCAAAGTAGCAATGGGTATTGGTGATGTTATGATTATGGATAGTACAGAGATTGATGAGTCTGATGCGTAATAACTAAACTAATTTTTAACCAAATTTAGATAGAATCACTTTAATGAATTATAAATTTGGAGATAAGTATGTTTATAGATAGCATAAGTGCAATTGAAGTAATGGACTCTCGTGGGAATCCAACAGTTAAAGCGACAGTAGAGTTAAGTGATGGAACAGTTGAGAGTGCTATTGTACCTTCAGGTGCTAGTACTGGTAAGCGTGAGGCATTAGAACTTCGTGATGGTGATGAGCGTTACATGGGCAAGGGTGTTTTAAAAGCAGTTTCGCATGTAAACAATGAAATCTCTGATACTCTAATTGGTCTTTCACCTTTTAATCAGGCAACTATTGATGCTGCTATGAAAGAGTTAGATGGAACTGATAACTATGGAAACTTAGGTGCTAATGCAGTTCTTGGTGTTTCTATGGCTGTTGCCCGTGCTGCTGCGAAATCTCTTGGTATGCCACTTTATCGCTACCTTGGTGGCGCTAATGCTATGACTATTCCAACACCAATGTTAAATATTATCAATGGTGGTTCACATGCCGATAACTCGGTTGATTTTCAAGAGTATATGATTGTTCCTATTGGATTTGAAGATTTTGCTGAGGGTTTAAGAGCATCTGCTGAAGTTTATCACAACTTAAAAGCTATTTTAAAAGCTAAAAAACACAATACTGCTTTAGGTGATGAGGGTGGTTTTGCCCCAGATTTATCTTCAAATGAAGAGCCTATCCAAGTTATTATGGAAGCTATTGAAAAAGCTGGATATAAAGCTGGTGAGCAAATTGCAATAGCTTTAGATGTAGCTGCTTCTGAGTTAGTTTGTGATGGTGGGTATAGACTTGATTCTGAGAATCGTACTGTAACTTCAGCTGAGTTAGTTGATTATTATGCTGATTTATGTGCTAAGTATCCTATCGTTTCTATCGAAGATGGTCTTAGTGAAGATGATTGGGATGGATTTAAACTAATGACTGAGAAACTTGGTGAGAGTGTTCAAATTGTTGGAGATGACCTTTTTGTTACAAATGTAAATATTCTTAACGAAGGTATTAACAAAGGTATTGCTAACTCAATCCTTATCAAACCAAATCAAATCGGTTCAGTTTCAGAAACTATGCTTACTGTTCGCCTTGCTCAAAGAAATGGTTACACTTGTGTTATGAGTCACCGTTCAGGTGAGAGTGAAGATGCTTTCATCGCTGATTTTGCTGTAGCACTTAACTGTGGTCAGATTAAAACTGGTTCTTCTGCTCGTGGAGAGAGAACTGCTAAATACAACCGTCTTTTAGAGATAGAAAACGAAGTTGTATATGGTGAGTACTTAGGTTCACGCATTTTCAACTAAGAAGTAACTCATGCAAAATGAAGAACTTTTTGAGGAGATAGACGATACTCAAAGTATTACACAAGAGTATTTTGGTTTATCTTTAACTAAGTTTTTTGTTTTTGTCTTAATTGTATTAGCCTTTGGTATATATATCGGAACAATTCTTTATGGTACTAACTCTTTAGAGATTTTATTTGGTCTTGAGGAGTATGAAACATATCTTCAAGATGAAGTTTATAGACTTAAAGAGGAAAATGCAGAGCTTCAAAGAGAGTATTTTGAACTAAAAGAGATATCTGCACAATAATGATATAATAATCAAATAATTTTAAAAGGGATATTAGTGATAAAAGTTTTTTTAATAACGATTTTTTTATTTATTAGTATTGCTGCTAGAGAAAATCCATTTTTTCCATCTGAGGGTGAAAAAGATATTCCCGTTACATCAAATACAGGTAAATCACTTCCAAAGTTAAAAAGAGCAACAATTCAACTTCCATCATATGCAAGAGCAATAAAAAAAGTAACCATAGAGTATCAAAATCTTGATGGTTCTATAGAAAACAAAAGTACAGAATTAGATAACTCAATTGATTGGCATTTGCCTATATTTATATCACAAAGTTACAATGATCAAGTTATTAAATCTCAAGTAACTAAAAAAACAAAACTTGCTTATAAAAATATTATAAAAATTAAATATGCTGATTTTTATACATCGAAAAACAGCTTTAAAATAATAACAAAAGATAAACTCTTAAGAGATTTTTTACTGGTTCAACCCCATAGAATAGTTATAGATTTTAAAAGAGATGCTAGTTTTAAGAGTTATATTAAGAAGATACCAAACTCTATTTTTACTAAAATTAGAATAGGAAATCATAGTGGGTATTACAGAGTTGTTATTGAACTTGATGGTTTTTATAGATACAAATTAAAAACAATATCTAGTGGATATTTAATAACTGTTATATGAGATTTTTATTTACCCTATTTTTACTCGGATTTAGTTTAACGGCTTTTGCTTTAGATAATGCAACTACAAAATATATTACTGATAAAGTTCCTAAAAAAGAGAGATTTTATAATCTTATAGTTCCACATGTTGAAAAAGTACATACTGAGTTATTGCAAAATTATTATAGAGTTAAAAAAGATATGATAAAAAAGCAAAATAGACAAGAGATAGATTTGCTTAAGAGAAGATATAAAACAGATAGTGATTTGGAACTTCTTTATTCACTTTATCCACATCCTCCTAGTATAGTTATCGCACAAGCTGCGATGGAGAGTGCTTGGGCAACTTCAAGATTTTTTAATGAAGCATACAATATTTTTGGCATGTGGAGCAAGAATGAAAATGAACCTCGCATAGCAGCAGGTGTTCAAAGAGCGGGTGGCAGAACGATTTGGCTTAAAAAGTTTGACTCTGTTGAGGAATCTATTAGGGCTTATTATAAACTTATGGCAAGGGGTTCTGCTTTTAAAGAGTTTAGAAAAACTAGATTTCAAACAGAAAATGTTCATAAGATAGTCAAAAAACTTGATAAATACTCAGAGATTGGTGATTTGTATGCCAAAGAATTAAGTCAAGTTATACGATACAATAAACTTACAAAGTATGACAACTAAGATTTTATAATGTTTAAGCATATTGAGCTAGGTGCTACACTTTTTATCCCTGCTACTCACAAGAGTTTAGATAGTGTTGTTTGTGGTAAAAAGTATCCAACTTTGCGAAGCGTAGTGGTTGATACAGAAGATTCTATAAATCAACAGCAACTTCCACATGCCATGAAATGTATAGAAAATATGTTAAACAATTTCAAAAAATCCTCAGTTTTAGTTTTTTTAAGACCACGAAGTGTGGAAGTTTTAAAAGAGTTTTTGGCATGCGAAAGTGCCTCGGCTGGGTATGGAAATATTGATAAAATCGATGGTTTTGTGTTACCAAAGTTTTCACTTGATAATTTTGATGCTTATATCTCCTTACTTCAAAATACTAAATTTTTAATAATGCCAAGTATAGAGGGTTTAGAACTTTTTGAACAAGTTAAACTTATAGAACTTAGAGATAAATTGCTCCCTTATAAAAGTAAAATTATACTTATTCGCTTTGGTTTAGAAGATATGTTGAAAAAACTGAAAATGAGAAGAGAGTGTGAAGATACTATTTTTGATTTTAGTGCAACAAATGTAGTTTTGGGTAATTTTATAGCTATTTTTAAAAGTGCTGGATTTGAGATAAGTGGTGGAGTTTATCCATGTTTTAAAGATAGTAAAGGGTTTACTAAAGATGTGAAACGGGATTTGAAAGAGGGACTTATCTCAAAAACTATAATCCATCCAAATCAAATAGATATAATAAATGAACTATATAAAGTAGATAAAAAAGAGTTTGATGAGGCTACCCAACTTGTAAACTCTCCACATGCCGTATTTAAGCAAAATGAAAAAATGGCAGAAACAACTACAATGAATCCACATGCCAAAAGTATAATAAAAAGAGCAGAAATTTACGGTTTAAAAGAATAAGATAGTATAATAGTCTATATATATGTATATTAATTAGGGAGAAGTTATGGATAGTATTTACTTAGCTAGACAGCCTATTTTAGATATAAATAAAAGTTTATATGCTTATGAGATTTTGTATCTTGATTCAACTAAACAAGCACATTTCACAGATGATCGTTATGCTAGTGCTTCTGTTATAAACTCTATCTTAAATACATTCGGAACTAAAGAGTTTGTATCCAAACACAAATCTTTTGTAAAAGTTGATGAGAAATTTTTGTTGAGTGATTTGGTTATGACAATCCCAACAGAATTTTTTACCTTATCTTTGTTTGATGATATTGAGATGGGTGAGAGAGTTGTTGAGAGAATAGGTCAGTTATATGACAAAGGTTTTTCGCTTGCCATTAATGACACAGAGTTAACTACACAAAATATTTTAAAATATAGGGTAGTGCTAGATAAACTGACCTATTTTAAAATTAATATTTATCTTGATATGGGTATAGAAAATAAAGACGCAGTGATTGAGCTTCAAGATGCTGGTATAAAGGTTGTTGCAACAAAAATAGAAGAGGAGTATCAGTATCAAATCGCAAAAGATTTAGAGTGTGATTTATATCAAGGTTATTGGTTTGCTAAACCAAAGATAATCGAAAATGAAAAGTTTGACCCTTCTCAGCATAATGTTTTAAAATTATACAATATGCTACTTGATGGTACAAATATAGATGAGATAGCATCTGAGTTTGAAAAAAATCATACACTAACTCTTCATCTTTTGCAGTTTATAAACTCTGGTGCATTTCATTTTAGAAATAAAATCTCATCTATTCATCATATTTTAACCCTAGTTGGTAGAAAACCACTCTCAGAGTGGTTGATGTTGATGATTTACTCAAAGTCAATCTCTGATTCTGATAAAGTATCCCCTTTAATGCTTATGGTTAAAAATAGAACAGAACTCATGCAAGAAATTTTAAAAGCTTTAAAACCAGATGTAAAAAGTAATGCACTAGGCGAGGCCTATCTTATTGGTGTATTGTCTTTAATTGACACTGTTTTTGGGGTAAAACTAGAAGAGATTTTGGAGTCTATTCATATCTCAGATGTATCAAAAAAAGCTCTTTTAAATGATGAGGGAACGCTTGGTTTGATATATAAGGTTATTAGAGATATTGAAGAGTTTAATGTTGTTGAGATTGATAATTTTTGTAAAAAATATAAACTTGCAACAGACTTGTTGCAAGATATTATAATAAAAAGTATGCAAGAGGTTAATAGTTTTGAGAATGCTTTAAAAGGTTTTAAATGAGTGATTTAAAGAATTTAAAGTTAGTTGCAAAAGGTTTTAGTGTTCTTTATGTTGAAGACAACAAGGCATTAAGAGTGAATGCAGGTAAATTACTAAATAAATTTTTTGATAAAGTAGAAATAGCTTCTGATGGAAAAGAGGGGCTACAAAAGTTTAAAAAATATCACTACCCTATCGTAATAACAGATATTAAAATGCCAAATATGGATGGGATGGAGTTTGCTTCGCATGTAAGAAAAATCCAACCAGATACCAAGATAGTAATTATGTCAGCTTTTGATGATAAAGATTATCTGTTTAAGGCTATTGAACTTGGTATATTTAGATACTTAAAAAAACCAGTAAATATAACTAATCTCGCAGATATTTTATATGATGCAATTGTTCAGATTAAACATGAAAGAGAAAGAAAACTATTTTATACTCACTTAAATAATGTTTTTAATTATCAAAGTTCAATGGTTTTGATGATGGATGATTTTGAACCCATTTTAGCAAATGATGTTTTTTTAGATTTTTTTGGTGTTGAAGATATTGATGATTTTATAAATAAATTTAAAACTATTGGAGATAATTTTTTAGAGCATGATGGATTTTTATATAATCATGGGGAGATAGATTGTTGTGATGTTTTAGAGTTAAATGAGAAAAAACTTTTTCATGTAAAGATGAAAAATACTCAAGGGGAGATTAGACATCTAATTTTAAAATATCAACTTATTCCTGAAAAAATGGGTCACTCAATTTTATCTTTTGATGATATAACTGAGTTAAATCTTCTTAAATTATTTGATGAAGAACAAACAGAAACTGATGATAAAGAGTACGACTCTAAGGCCATGTTTGATTTACTTGCCGTTATTCAAAGAAACAGTGCTAAATTAGAGATTCATAACGATTATAAGGGTTTAAGTATTACAAATGATGCTCTTATTACAGAGGTAAAAGAAAACTCTATAAAAATAAAAACAACATTTCTTCAACAAAAAGCGATTCAGTTTGAGCAAAAAACATTGCTAGTCTCAGATGCCCTTCCACATGCCATCTCTTGTCAAGATATATTAAGTATAGGTTTTGAGAAGCAGAGTGTTGAACTTCAAACTCTTAGATTCACCAAAACATCAGCTATTTCAAGAAAAACTATTCGTGTTGTTCCAGAGGAGAAGCATAGTGTTTCTCTTTTTTTAGGTGAAAATAAATTTCATGGTGATGTAAATATAGAAGATATCTCTCTTGATGGGGTAAGATTAAAACTAAATGCTTTACCTGCAGGTTTACACATAGAACAAGAGGTTAATCTTGATATAGTTTTAGAGTTAGATAAAAAACCTCTTAT
>JAIOSY010000111.1 GCA_021107375.1 Sulfurimonas sp. | reverse complement strand
ACCCTTTGTAGGTTTATGTTGATGTAGAAGTTCTAACATCGGAAGTGTGAAACCGGCAGTTTTACCAGTCCCTGTTTGAGCACCAGCTAAGACATCTCTTTTTTTAAGTATTACTGGGATAGCCTCTTTTTGAACAGGTGTTGGCTCATCATAACCCTGCTCTTTTATAGCTTTTAGAAGTTGGTCACATAGACCTAAATTTTTAAATGACATTAAATTCCTTTTGGTAAGCGAATTTTAGCATATTACGGGTATAATTCTACTATTAAAACTCAAGGATTCTTATGTCAAACCCTACTCCTACTTTAAAAAGACACAATCATCGTGTTCATCCATGTAAAGATGAAAAAAAAGAGGAACTTTTAAGATTTTTACTTGAAAAAAACAATGATAAAAAAATCATTGTTGTAACTTCTACAAAAACAGAACTTTCAACTGAGCAAAAAAATGTAACTATAGTAAGCGATGAAGAACTAACAGCTAACAAAGAACTAACATGTAACATGATGATTAGTTATGACTTACCTCCAAAAGCAAGTAAATATATAGACAGAATCTCAAGAACTGACACCTTTGCTCTTATCCTTGTAAATCCTAGTGAAGAGAAAGTTATTCACCCTATTGAGAGACTTATTGGTCGAACTATTATGCAAGAAAATGTAGAAGGCTTTTCTGAAGTTAGAGAAGAAAAAGTAGCACAACCAACAAGAAAAGACTCTGACCCAAGAGAAGATAGAAAAAAAGAGTTTTTATCTCGTGGAGAAGAAAAACCAAAGAGAGAGTTTAAAGAGAAAAAACCTTACTCTAAGGATGATAGAGCCGATAGAGGTGAGCGTAAACCTTGGGAAAAGAAAGAGAGAAAAGAAAATAAATTTTTAGGAAAAGATGAAAGTGGAAAAGCTATTTTCTCTGGAAAATCAGGAGATAGAAATCACCGTCACGATGGAACTCCTAAAGGGAAACCAACTAAACTAACTGGTAAAAAGATTAGTATAAAATCCCTAAAGAAGGAAGAGACTGAGTAGTCTCTATTTTTCTTCATCTTCAAACTTAATAGCATCACCAACATCTAACAGTTCTATTTCACTTCTTGATGCCTTAGCTGCTTTTTCCTCAAGATAAACTCTACACTCACAAGGAATCGTAGCTTTAGGGTCTTTTGCTATTTGATCACACATAACTCCAGTTACAACTGTCTGTGAACATCCACTAAATAAAATTGCAACTATTATAATTAATTTATACATTTTAAATTCCTTTATTATTTTGTTTTAATTATTAAATCAAGATACTTTGATGGGGTAACTCTCATCATCTCCTGAGCTAACCATCTTATCTGAAAATATGCTGCCCCACTATCTCTAAGTGTAAAATAGTTTTTTAAACTTCTAAGATTAAATGTTACTACCATATCAACTTTTACATTATCACTTATAATATGTTTAAAAGCATCTCCAACATTTCTTTTTTTCTTTCCATTTTCTAATGCTTTAAAAATTGCCTCTGCATCACCTTTATGTTGTTCTATAAAAGAGATAGAAGATTTTGCAACTGCTATAGAGTAAAAATCTTCAACTATTTTTCTTTGATAGTCTAGTTTATCATAAATCGCAGAAATTTCAATCCTATTATAATCCTCATCAGAAGTTACAAACATATCAAAACTTAAAACTTTAGAGATAAAAAACTCTTTATCTTCTGCCTCTTTTGAAGCTACAAAGGCATTTATTACCGAACTCATTGTATAACGGGTACTTCTTACAGAGATAGCTTGAATACGATGACGAGCATGTTCTTGTAAAACACCACGACTAGTTCCACGAACTAAAAAGCTAAGATTTGCATGTTCTAAAATAGAGTGATGGAAATATGTCCAAGCTAAATCATCAAGTAAGTTTGAATCTTCTATAGAATTTATAGAGTTACACATATCTGAATCTGGCATGTGGCTTTGAATTTGTTGAATAACCTCATTTTCACTATTTTCAAATGAATCATAACAAGTTCTTGCTGCTGCTTCTGCTACTCCAATACCTGTATCTTGAAGTAAAACTACTTCTGGTTTACTATACTCAATACCATAAACATTTTCCATAACTTCTACCTTTTAATAATTATTTTTGTACACCATCTAAAACTGGAACAAAATCACAAACCTCTAGTTCCTCTTTTTCAATTTTTACACCATTCTTTTTAAATCTTGTAATAATTTGCTTTGAATTTTTTTGCATCGGTGCTACTAAAATCCCACCATCTGCAAGTTGCTCAAAAAGTTTTACAGGAATCTCTTTTGCAGTTGCTGAAAATAAAATCCTATCATAAGGAGCATACTGAATCCAGCCATTTTGGCCATCAGCTGTTCTTGTGTGAATATTGTGAATATTTAGTTCACGAAAACGAGACTTTGCCTGAATCATCAAAGACTCAATTCTCTCTATTGTAAAAACACCACGAAACATATGAGATAAAACTGCTGCTTGATAACCACTTCCACAGCCAACTTCTAAAACTCTATCAGCACCTTTTGGCTCAAGATATTCACTCATTTTAGCAACTGTCAAAGGAGAACTTATCCACTGAGCTGCACCCATTGGAAGTGCATCTAGTTTATATGCACTATGCCTAAAACCAGATGGAACAAAAACCTCTCTATTTGTATTTGCCATCG
>JAIOSY010000059.1 GCA_021107375.1 Sulfurimonas sp. | reverse complement strand
TTATCTTCTATAGTATATGGTACAATTAAAAAGATTGGTGCTACAAATTATTTAGATATTTCTCTTGTAAATGATAAACCTTAATCAATATATAAAAGCAAAGTTTCTGCACTAGCCTCTATCTCTAATTTCAAAGTAAAAAATGCCATAATGACAACAAAAACTCCAACTAAAGAGAGAACTATTTTAGGATATTTTAAAAGATAATTTTGATATAGATTATTCAATATATTTATTTAACTTTTTTTACTAAAAGCATCCATAAGTTCAGAGATGCTTTTTGTTTTTAAAAACTCTCTAAATTGTGCTTTATCTGTTTTTAATATACTTACTCCTGATATTTCTGCATCATAAATTAACCATAAATCTTTATCTAACTTTGCTTTTTTAGGCTTATAAAACTTATATATTATCTCTAAAGTTTTATCATCTGAAACTAAGTCAGTAATTAAGGCAATTCTGTTACTTTTTACTTGATTAATCTTTGTAACTTCAACTTTTTCACCACCATACCCATCAACTTTAGAAGAGTAAGAATCTTTCATTCTCTGAACATAAAGTTTTACAAATCTTTTTTTATTTTCATTAGAAATAGTTTTCCAAATTTTTCCTAAACTAAGTTTTGCCATAAGTTCAAAATCAAAGGTTGGTTCTAGTATATTTATAATCTCATTATTTCTTTGAGATTTTGACAAAGTATCGCTCTCTACAACTAATACAATTTTATCTATTTTTTTTAAAAAATGTTCTTTTAAATCTATCTGTTCATTTGCTAAAATATTTTGAGTAAAAATAAACATCGACAATATTAATACTATATTTTTAAATACTTTTTTCACAATCTATTCCTTAATCTGATTATCTCTATACTGCTCATACATATCCCTTAAATATGGATATAAATCTACAGCATTTTCTTTTATTCTTTCGTACTTATCATTATCTAATGAAAAATTATTTGTTTTTTCATATAATTTTATTGCTAAAAATTCATCCCACGCATCTGTTAAAGTAAACCAACCTCTTTTTTTATAATCGATTATACTTAAATAAGAGTCTGGAATTATACCTATAGTATCTCTTAAATTTGATGGTCCAAACAATGGTAAAACTATATGTGGGCCACTTCCAACACCATAAAAACCTAAAGTTTGACCAAAATCTTCTTTATGTTCTTGTAAATCAAACTTGCTTTTTGCAGGGTCAAACAACCCTAAAACACCAACTGTACTATTTATCAAAAATCTTCCAGTCTCCTCTGAAGCATTTACAAATTTAACTTGAAAAATATTATTTACTAATCTTACAGGAAAATATAAATTGTTAAACACATTATCGATACTTGTTCTAATATCTTCATTTACAACAGCATTATATCCATTTGTAACAGGGGTAAAAAAATGCACCCACAAGGTATCATTAAAACTTGTCATTACTCGGTTATATCCACTCAAAGGGTCATATTTCTCTTCAATAACCATCTCCTCTTCAAACTCATCAAGCATATCATCAGAAGTTTCAACTGCACCTAATGAGCTAAACCCTATAAGGTTAAAAGAGAGAAACAACACAAATAAATAATTTTTTAATCTCATAATTTTTCACCTTTATTGATAATATCTATAATTGTACTTATATCATTAATCATTGAAACATGCAATTCAAATGCTTTTTTAGTTTCACCTTGTTCTAAATTTTTTCGCCACATTCTAAGAACATATATAAAACTCTCTAAAAGTACAGATATATCTTCAACTCTTTTTATAAAGCTATTCGTAGCACTATTAAGTATTTTTGCTAAAATTTTTATTTTTAAAGTCAACTCTTTACATTCATTATATTGGGAGATGATATTTGCGTAACTATCAAACATTTCACAAAGTACATTAATGTTTGACATACTAATATTTTTAGAAAGGCTAATAAGTACAGAAACTCCACTTATATCTATCTCTAACTCTTTTAATTCATCTAAATGTTCTTTAGAAACTTCAATATTATCACCATCTAAATCCATGATTGTATTGATTTGTCCATTAGATATTTGAGTAATTTTTGAATCTAAAATTCTAATTAAACTTTGAAGTTCATCATTTTTTTCTTTTAAAATCCTATTTGAATTTTCTAAATCTTTTCTATATGATTCTATTACATTTGAGTTTATAATATTTTTTGAAACAGAATAAATCGTGTTAAGAAGATTGTCTAACATCATTGGTTTCATAACAAATTGGTTTACATTTAAATTAATAAATTCCAAAAGGTACTCACTATCATTGTATGCTGATGTTATAATCACAGGTTGATTGAAGTTTATTTTTTTAATCTCTTTTGTTAAATCAACACCATCCATAATAGGCATTTTTATATCACTAATAACTATATCAAAAACATCTTCTTTATAAAGTTCTAATGCTTCTTTACCATCACTTGCAACTTTAACAAATTTAAAAATAGTATCAAATAACTTCTTGGTTTGATTGCGTAATTCAACATCATCTTCAACATACAATAACCTTAAATTTTTAGCACATTTAATAACTGTAGAAATTTCTATCTGTTTCATTTTAATCTTTTTAGTTTAGATTGCATATTTTATGCAAAATTAGATTAAGATAATTTGAATATATCCTATATTTATATATTTAGAGCTAAGTAAGGGGACAAATATTAATTGTATATTTGTTACAATTGCCATAAATTTTTTAAATGGATACTTTATGAAAACAGTTTTACTTTTTTTACTCTCTTTTACACTAGCCTTTTCCTCATCATTTTTAATGCCAGATGAAGCCTTTATTCCACATGCCAAACTAAATGATAAGATGCAAATTGAAGCAAGTGTG
>JAIOSY010000138.1 GCA_021107375.1 Sulfurimonas sp. | reverse complement strand
TGAAACTGTTTCTCAAATTGATAATACAACTCAAGAAAATGCTAATATTGTGGGTAATGTAAAATCAGTTACAAATGAGGTAAAAAATATGGCTTCAAGTATCTCTAACGAGGTTTCTAAAAACAAATTTTAAGGGTGTTTTTGACATCCTCTTTTGTTATAACTTCTCTACCCTCTCCAAACTTTGGTTTGTGTTTTACTTTACCAAAGTAGGAGGTGTCTCCACCAAGTTTAACGCCAATGGCTAGAGCCATTGCTGTTATAGGGTGACCTGCATTTGGACTATCATGTTTTTTACCATCTTTATAAAAGGCAAAGATATTTTTTTGTTTTGAGAGTAGCATGATTAAAATAGCAGTGATTCTTGAGGGGATATAGTTTGCAATATCATCTAAAATTGCAGCAGCTTTTCCATAGTTTTCATACTTTTCATTTCTGTACCCAACCATAGAATCCATCGTATTTATAGCCTTGTAGATGATAATCCCAGGGAGTCCAAAAAGTATAAGATAAAAAATAGGTGCTACAACTCCATCACTAAGATTTTCAGCATAAGTTTCGATAGCAGCTTTATAGATGTCACTCTCACTCATATCTTGCGTATCACGACTAACTAACATAGAGATAGCTTGTTTTTTGTCCTCTGCTGTTAATATATTTTTTACAGAGTCATAAAGCATACGATGAGCAATAAACATAGAGGCAATTATACTAGAGATAACGATAGTTAAAAAAGTGGCTAAACAGTTCAAAAGTAAATGAATAGCGATAGATATAACACCAATGCTAGATAAGATAAATATAAGAAGTAAAACACCTCTTAAAATAGTGTTTTTATAAAAGTTATCTTCAAAAAAAGTTATTATTTCACCTATTAAAATAATAGGATGTTTTATCGGAAATTCTCCAAATTGTTTATCTATAAAATAAGCAAAAATTGCTATGAGGATATTACTCATTTAAGCTTTTTACAATGAGGTCAATATCCACATGCCGAGATATATGATTTGCAAACTCTTTGATGGTTTTTTTCTTATATTTTTTGAAGTTGTAGCCTTTGTAACTAGGATTGATTTTTGAAAATATTTTGTATCTAATCTCATCATTATCAAAAAGTCCATGTATAAAAGTTCCATAAAGATTATCTTTGTTTTTGGCTCTTTTTTTAGTTGTACCATTATGAATCTCATAACCATCTGCCATAATGTCAAAAATATTATAACACCCTTTTTGTACGATTTTTTCTTTTTGAAATACTACATCACCTTTAAATCTAGCAAACCCTTTTGTGATTTTTTGTTCTGATTCCACATGCCAAGGATCTAAAATATTTTCAAACATTATCTCGTAGCCACCACAAATAGCTACGATAGTTTTATCTTCGTCTTGAAGTTTTTGCTCAAAACCTCTTTTTTTTAGCCAAAGTAAATCATCAATAACTCTTTTACTTCCTGGGATTATAATAACTTGGCATGTGGACAGATCACTAGCATTTGAGATAAAAGAGAGTTCAATCTCACTATCAGCCACAAGTGGCTCAAAATCTGTAAAGTTTGAGATATGAGGAAGTTTTATAACACCAACTTTTATGATAGCTTTAGTTGTGTCTTGAACATAATTCATAATCGACTCACTATCCTCAAATCCAAGGTTAAAAGCTTTGAAAGGAACTACTCCAAGGACAGGGATTTTAAACTGTTTTTCAATGATTTTTACACCCTCATCAAAAAGTGACATATCTCCTTGAAACTTGTTTACAATAACCCCAACAACATTTTTTCTAAGCTTTTTAGGAAGTAGATGATAAACTCCATAAATCGAAGCAAAAACACCACCTCTTTGAATATCAGCAACTAAAACAATCTTAGTGTTAAATTCATTTGCGATATAGATATTTGATAAATCTTTATCCATTAGGTTAAGTTCAACAGGACTACCAGCCCCCTCAGCCACGATACAATCATAACTCTTTTGTAAGTTCTTAAAAGCTCTTTTGGCATGTGGCTTCAGTGAGTTAATATCCCGATAGTAGCCCCAAACATCTTTGTTTCCAACACTTTTACCATTAACAATGATATGAGCCTTTGATTTTCCACCTGATTTTAATAAAATAGGATTCATATCAGGAGTAGTTTTAAGCCCAATAGCCTCTGCTGCAAAATACTGAGGAATAGCAATCTCACCACCCTCATCACAAACTTGCGAGTTATTTGAAACATTTTGAGCCTTAAAAGGGGCAACAGAGATACCACGATGATGGAGTAAGTAAGTGATAGCAAAAGAGAGTGTTGATTTCCCAGCATCGCTACTTGTTCCGAAAATACTTAGTGAGTTCATTTTAATCCTAATTCTTCTGAGATATCTTTTATAAGTTTACTTAGTGGTCTCTTATTTATATCTGCATCATTGACATATCCACATGTTATTAGCCTTAGTAAATCTTCACGATTTTTAAATAGAGTTCCTTCGTATTTTTTCATTAAATCATCTATATAACTATCTGAATATATTTCTTTTTTTTGAAGTAGTTCAGAAACAATGTCTTTATGATTTTCGTATAAGGTAGAAATATTAAAAACTTTTTCATAATTATTTATTTTCTTTCTATTTTTTCTTGTATTTTCTTTTTTTATGATTAATAAGTCAATATTATCTGCTTTAAAAGGTAATTTATTTACAGTAAAAGAAAATTTTATGTAATCATTAATGGATTCTTTGTATGGATAAATTTTAAGCTTTTTTCTATGTTTTTTATGATTACAAGTATGGCATGAGGGGATAAGATTATATAAACTTATTGCTAAATATGGGTAATTATTTTTTGGATAATAATGGTCTAGTTCTACAGTTGTTTTATTTTTATCAAAATTTACAATAAAGTTTCTATTACAATATGGACAAACTTTTATATTAGTCAAGTTTACTAATTTTTTAGCCCATGTTTGTCGAAAATCATTATAAATATCATAATTTTCTTCATCTGTTGAGATTACACCATAGTTTTTTATTGAATTCTGAATACTATTATTAATAAATAAATCAACAACCTGAGAATATCTACTGATGTGTAAATCTTTTTTTAAAAACTTAAAGAACCTCTTCGTTTTAGCTGTGAACTTCTTTGTTTTTGGTGTCAATAAAACTTCTTTTATTGTTTTTATATATTCATCTTGGATTTCTTGAGTAATTGTTATATTTATCATTATTTTACTTTTTTTAACTCTTCTTGAAGTTCTTTAATTTGTCTTTCTATGACATCAATCTTATCAACTTTAGATAACCTCTTACTATCAAGCATCTTTTGAAGTTGATTTTTTATGACGGGTTCACCAATAATATTTAAAAGCTTTTGAGCTTCATTATTATCATTTATATCTGATTCCTTATCGTTCAAGTAGTTTATTAAATCTTCTATTTTGCCTTTCGCAAACTCTCCCATAAGTCCATCTTGCATAAAAAAACCGTGAGAAAGTAAAGTATGGATGTTCGCTCCAAATGGGTTTATATCTATATCTTTAGTTGCATTTATGCAGTTACCTATTTCATTATTCTTTTTTAAAAATATTATATTTTCTTTTGAAAGGTCAGACAGGAGAAATGGGGAATGGGTTGCTATCACAATAGATATGTCTTTTTTTATATCTTTAAAAAAGTCTATTATATAAGAGATAAACTTTTTTTGCCAATTTGGATGTAGTCCAAGTTCAAATTCATCTAATAGTACAATAATCTTATCTATTTTTTTAGTCGCATAACCTTCTTCCCCTCCTTTCTCATCCTGGTATGACCAATACTTTTCATAATTATCTTGATTCAAATAAAATAAAATAAAATTAAGTTGTACTAATAGTTGTCTTTCTCCATAGCTTAAATCATTAAAACTTATATTATCATCTTGTACTATGATATCAAATATATAAGGTAAGTCTTGAATAAACTGGAATATTTGAGGTGTAATATCGGACATGATAATTTCAAAGTTATTATTTATAGAGTCATTATCTTGAATTATTTGAGGTACATTACTTATGAAATTTTCTTTTATTGTATATTTACGATTAAAATAAGACTTATCATTTCTGTCCTCTAGAATTGTATAAGAGGGTACTTCATTATGAGAATCCTTTTTAATATTAAATATTTTTTCAATTATTTTTAGTTTATTGAAAAATGTTGAATTTTTTAATTTACTTTTTTCTTCAGTTACTTCTACCCAAGTTTCATCTTTATAATAATCTCTATCTTCATTCAATATATGATTGATAAAGTTGTCACCACTTATTTTAATCATAACTTTTGTAGGTTTAAAAAACTTTTGTGTAGTTTGATTAGACTGTTTATAATTTATGTAATTACTAATTAAAATTTTATTTATATAATTTTTTGAATATTTGCTATTTTCAGTAAATAATTGTTCGCTATCTCTGTCCTCAACAGTTTCATATTGATTATTAATATATAGTGCAATTAAATCATTATGTTCCGATAAAATATGGTTATTTGTGCAATGATTAACTAAATAATGAAGTTTTTCACTCTTAATATTAGTATATTGATATAGTTCATTATTATAGAGATATAAACAAATGAATTTATTGTAATCATCATTAGATTTCTTAGCGAAAAGATTTAATAATTTTTCAAATATATTACTCTTTCCACTCCCATTCTCCCCAACAATAGCAGTAATATTGATATTCTCACCAAAAAAGTTTTCTAAATGCTCTTTTTTATCAATTGTAAGCTCTTCAGCATCTTCATCATATTTACACTCAAACTTAGGCGAAAAATTAAACCCTTGCTTCTTAATATTTTTATAATCTTCAACCCATAAATAAACTAATTCCATACTTTTCCTATGTGACTTGCTAAATATGTTTTATTGTATCTTTTTTTAAATTAAGCATCGTTTTTAATTATTATTTAGTACATATAATTAGCAATATTTATCTCAAAAGTGTATAGTTAGTAAAAGAGGCTTAATAAAAAAAATGGGTGTATAATTTCTCTATTTATTCTCTAAGTTCATCAAGTAAAAACCTACTAAAGTTAGCTTCATATTTTTTGTAAGTCCACGATGTAAACTAACCATACTTTTCATATGCGAAAACACATCATTAATTTGCTGTCTCAACCATGGTATTGATTTATGATATTTATCTGATAGTTGTTTGAGTGTTTGTCGATGAAGAAAGTACTCTTTAAATATTTTAATTTGTAGCTTAATAGGTCTTCTTTTAGAACTAAAGGTGATGTAATTTTTGATGGGATAAAGTTTATAACATAGGATGTTTAATAAAAGAAAACTTTTTAAATTTCTTATCGATTAGATAGGTAAAAATTACCATTAATTTCTTATGCAGATAACTATCTTTAACCCCAAATCTAAGATAAGCATCATCTAAAAAGTCAAAACTTTCACAGGTTCTTACTAAGATTTTTTCTTTTAAAAGATAGTTAAAAATCTCTTTGGCTTTAGTAGATTTTGTTAGAAAAAAATTAGAATCACTTTCATATATTTTATCAAAAAGTTTAGAATTTTGTAAAATCTCTAGTAACTCTTTTTTATGCATTTTATGAAGATTTTTACTTCTCTTTGCAAAAAATTTATCATTTAATCTTTCTGTTAAAAATTCAACATCAAATGAGGATAAGTTCCAGATGGGAGTTTTTAGTTTTTTTATATTTTTAGTGTTTGAAAATATTGCCCCGATTCTAACCCCTGCACAACTATAAAACTTAGAAAAAGACTGGATTATATATAATTTTTTGTATGAGTTTATTTTATCTCTAAAAGATTTTAAGTCCTCAAACTCTAAAAAAGATTCATCTAAAATCACAGTACAATTTCTCTTTTCCCACATGCCAAAAAGTTTTTCTAAATCATAATACTTTCCATCAGGTGTGGATGGATTTACAAAGATAACTATAGAGTTTTTTTTAGGTTTTGTGTTGAGTGAATCAAAGCGATTTATTTTGAATATTTTTTTATTTGATTCTGTACAAGCTTTTTCATACTCTCCATAAAGAGGGGCATAAAGATAAACTGTTTTTTCTTTTAACGATTTTACTAACTCAAATATGGCAGAAGTTGCACCGTTATAAAGGGTTATTTGTGAAGTTTTTATCTCGTATTTATTTGAGATGGTATTTTTTAGTTCTGAGTAGTTTGTATCGGCATATTTTACTAACATATCATTAGTTGGTATTATTGTTATGTTAGGGTGATAGCTATTTATGTTAGATGAAAAGTCGATAATTTCATCTGCCCGACATTGTAATCTTTTTGCATATTTGTAAATATTAGCACCATGTTTCATTTTTCTATTTCCAATTCTAGCTCTTGTTTTGTAGAGATAAAAGATATCTCTATTATTTTTTCATTTTCAAAATGAAGTAGAGTGATTTTATTTTTTTTATTTGGAATTCTGTTTTGAAACTCTTCACCGTAATGTAGATAGATAGAGTGTTCATATCCTCTGAGTGTTGGAAGTACAAAAATAGAAGTAAGAAGAGATGGAACATTATGAATATCTGCTATAAAAATAGAGTTATTTTCTTGTAGATAGTTGGGACTTTTATGCTCTAAGTAGCCATTTACTACCCCACTCATACCTTTTTCAAAGGTGATGATTATAAGCTTTGTTTTTTTTGGAATTTGTAGCTGTTTTGCATCAGGAGTTTCATATTTAAAACTATCTAACTCTGTGATATAAGAGTTTATTTTAATCTCATTTGCGTTTAAACTGATAGTAAAAAGTATTAAAAATATTAAAAATCTTTTGATTGTTTTTTCCTTATTTATTTTATATATGTTAGCAAAAATAGATTAACTCTTTAGCCTGAGAGGTACTTTTGTTTGTCTGAATTCTAAGCAGAGCATAAAACCCACATGCCATATCTATCTGTTTTAAAAGTTCTTTTTTTTCTATCTTTTTTGGAGCATATTGGTTGTAGCTTTTTATAAAAATATTTGTAAAGTAATTTTTTCGTTTAAGTGTATCAAAGCCAACAAGAGCGACAGCACACTCAAAGGTAAAGTTCCCACATGCCGAATCTATAAAATCAAAAACCCCGATTTTTTTATTATCAAAAACAGTGTTGTCTTTAAATAAATCACCATGAATCAAGCCATCATTTTTTGCCCTATAAGTATTTAAAAATTGAAGTTTTTTGTAGTAGCTAAAGAAGTTTGATTTTGTGTACTTTAGAAGTTTTGGTATCTCATAGCTTTTTATAAAATCTGCATCGCAACTTTTTTTATAGCTATATTTATGAAGTTTTGCTAAAAATCTAGCAACTTCTTGGATATGAAATATTTCAATATTTGTTGGAGTAGAGCCTTTTAGTTTTTCATATAAAAACCAAGTTTTGTTTTCATCTATGCAAGTTGGTACATTTAAGCCAGATAATTTTAACTCATTTAAAAGCTGTTTATCTTTTTGTATTTTTTTGGATATATCTCTTTCATACTTTTTTAAGATATAAGATTTGTGGTGAGTAGAGATTATGTAAGTTGTGTCGATAATCCCTGATGTCGTTGGAGTTAGTGAGATAAAATCATAAGATAGAAATATTTTATTAATCTCATCAAGAGTGATTAAAGTTTTTACACCCACCTATAAACTGCACTCTTTCATAATCTTTTTCCAGTCTAAATCAAACTGTTTTTTAACATAAAACTTCCCATGTGGAATCAGACACCCAGAACAATCTTGATGTATTTTATCTCCATAAATGCCTTGTTTACCGTATTTTGAGTTTATTTCACAAAAGCTAAACTGAGTTTTATCATCAATTTTTTTTATCCCATCATCATTAAAACGAAAATTTGGACAAGCACAAAGATAGCAGTTTAACTCTTCCATATCGTGACATTTTTTGTTGTCTTTATAGAGTGGGCAAAAGTCAAACTCCTCTTTTACCATGTTATCAAAATCAAAATAATTTATAATCTCTTGTGTATCATAGCCTTTAGCCACAAGCTTATCAACAATCTTTTTATGCTTTGTGGCATGTGCATCAAACCAAGAACTGTAACTCATAAGTACTCCACTACTTCTTTTAATTTTTTTTCCTCTTTCCAACCGAGAGTTTTTAACTCACTCTCTTGGTAAAACTTATCAACATAGCCTAAACATAAGTAGGCGATTAGTTGTGAGTTTTCATCAGCCTTTAACTCTTTTAAAACTTTTTGCTCATCTAAAATACTCACCCAACCAAGCCCAATATTTAAAGCCCTAGACATCAGCCACATATTTTGGATGGCACAAACAACGCTGTACTCACCCATCTTTTTCATGCTTGTCATACCAAGTACATGTTTGCCTTGTGGTTCATATAAAACAGCGATATTTATTGGTGCTTCTTTAATTCCTTCAAGTTTTAGTTTAGTGTAAATCTCTTTGTCTTTAAAAATCTCTTTTGCTTTGTTGTTTTCATTTTCAAAGTTTTTTAGGATATTTTCTTTAATATTTTCATCTTTAATCACTACAAATTTCCAAGGTTGAGAGTAACCAACAGAGGGAGCAGAGATACCAGCTTCTAAAATAAGTTCTAGTTTTTCATCCTCTACTTTTGTAGAGATAAATCTGTTTCCTCGAACATCACGACGAGCTTTTATAATCTCAAGTAGTTTTTGTGTGTCATTATCTGAAAATATCATTTATTAGCCTTTGTAATTATAAGATATATGAAAAAGGGTCCACCGATTAAGGCAGTTATTATCCCGATAGGAAGCTCACTTTGAGTTGATAATCCCCTTGTAATTGTATCGCAAAGAACTAAGAAAAAGCCACCAAAAAGAGCCGTTTTAGTGATTCTATTGTTTACAGTTGAGGGGTGGATTTTTGCAACGATATGAGGGACTATTAAACCCACAAAGCCGATAGGTCCACTTATGCTTACAAGTGTT